>CAYFOC010000173.1:0-3894 GCA_964344615.1 uncultured Methylococcus sp. | reverse complement strand
GCGCTGAACTTTTATCTCGTAGTGGCCTTCGATCGGCCATTTTCCGGGGGCTTATCCGTCAGTCACTACCCCTTTGATCACCTCATTAGTCATGCTCGTGGCGATGGAGATGGAGAGACGGCGCCAAAAGCGCGGTAGAGCTGAGTTCTTCATCCTGTTCGAGCCAAAATGTGGGATCATGCGGCCCCTCGATCAAAGGAGGCCCCATGAAGCGATTTCCCGCAAAGAGTCTGTTGTCTTTTGCCCTGGTTTTCAGTGAATCGCTGGCGCCTGTATACGGCAGTAGCGCCTTTCTTGGCCTTTCTGCCGGAGACATGACGCAGAGCACCGCCGTACTGTGGGCCCGAGTCGAAAACCCGACCACCTTGGCTGCAACCGTCGTCGTAGCCAAGGATCAGGGCTTTCAGCAGATCGTCGCAACGCTCCCCGCTGCAATAAAACCGGAAAATAACTCAACGTTCAAAGTTGGGATTTCAGGCCTTCAGCCCAATACGCAGTACTTTTACCGGGCGACAGCGGGTACTGCCAAGAGCACGGTAGGCTCTTTTTTCACCAATCCGGATCCAGCGCTGCCGGCGGCATTTCGGCTCGCTTTTACAGGAGATTCGGACCAAAAATATCGGCCTTTTCCGGCAATTGAAATGTTTGGCTCTGCGGCCAACCCAGGCACGACGGCACTGAATGCCTTCATCTATCTGGGAGATACCATCTACGAAACGACAGCAAAGGGGGTCAAGGGATTTGGCAAGATCTCCGAAGATAAGCCTGATCCGGAAACGTCAGCTATTCCTACAGGGACCAGCACAGCGGCAGACGCCTTGCATGCCCTGAATATCCTCAATAAGCGCTACGACGCGAATATTCAGGGGGTAAGCACCACGGGTTTTCCTCACAATCGGGCGACGCCGGGCTTGAATGGCGCCCGAACGATGCTTTCGGCCACAGGGGTCTACACCCTGCTCGATAATCACGAGATTTTTGGTGCCCTTCAAAGTGGTGGCGCCTCTCCCAAGGCCATTAAGGAAAATTGGGATCCGGCTTTTGCGACGAATCCCACAGGTCCTTACAACAACGACAGCATCGCGTTTCTGGCAGAAACCAAGGCGTTTTACAACAACATGCCGACTTCGGTGAATATTGACGGGGCGATTGATCCGGCAAAGTCAGCGTCTGAACGGCATGGGCTCAGTTTTTCAAATGTGTTGACCCCAAATGCTCCCGTAGTGACCAGTGCTGATCCGCGGTCATCCGGGAAGCCCGCGAATTATTTCAGTCGGCGTTGGGGGAAGAACATTTACTACATTCAGCTGGATGACCGATCCTTCCGGGATGCCCGGATGGCGGCCCCCGGAAAGTACGCATTGACCCCTTCGCAGTATCCTCTTCAGGAGGCGCGTTTTGATGCAAAGGGAAAGCTGGTAGCTGAGCAGGCTTACCAGACGGGGTTCCAGAAAGGAGACCCTCTCCCTGGTGTGTTCATGAGCGCAAATCAAGCGGCTGGAAGGACCATGCTGGGGGCAGATCAGTTGGCCTGGGTTTTGAGTGAACTTGATAAGGCGAAGGCCACCAAGTCCCTTTGGACAGTAATCGCTGTCTCGACCCCCATCGACCAGCGTGGAACCCTGACCGACAGCAAGTCCTGGGTTGGCGGATATGTGGCAGAGAGGAATATCCTGCTCAAGAAAATCGTTGATCTCTCCTTGCATAATGTCGTCTTTCTGACGACGGATGATCACAACTCCAGGGTTACTCCCCTGAAGTATCAACCCGATCCGGCCAACGAGACCCGGTGGGAACCGGTGCCATATGCCTTCCAGCTTCTTGCAGGACCGGCTGGGGCGGTCGGACCGGATGCCCCCCCTTATTCAGCCGCCAAGACACTGGAAACGGACTATCCGGTCGTAGCCAGTCAGGCCGTAGCCATCAATGCAGAACTGGAAAGCTTCCAGCAGCCTGGTATAGGTTTAGTCGGATATCCAGGATTGACCAGCGTCTACCGTCTTTTCGACAACGCTGCCACGACCCAACCGAGCTCTGTCGATTTCTTTAGCCCGGATACCTTTGGGTATACGACGCTGGATTGGAATGAGACAGGGAACCTGACGGTGAATTTCTGGGGTATCAAGGCTTACGGTCCGAATGTCTATCCCACGGCATTCAAACCGGCCGCCAAGATCTTTTCTTTCTCGGTTTCGCCGGGCTAATCTTGCAGTGGGCCCGTTCGCCAACGGGCCTTCGTGAAACAGTGAGAATGATCCATCTCAAGCGTAAGGTCTGCAGTATGGGGAAGTGTCTCTAGATTCCACCGTGTGATGCGTTCGTAATGCATGATGAAACGGCTCAGTTCGGATGCTGTCATGATGCGAGATTGCTCAGGAGCAGGTCGGGCTTGGGCCAGTTTTGTTTCCTGTAGCGTGCGCCACTCCTCGACGAGACTGAAATCCGGAATCTTGAGCATGATCAGGTGGGCGAACTTCCTGTAAAGATCGTGGTAAGCGCCTTTGAGTTGTTGGTTGACGTATCTTCGCCACCCACCATCGGGATCTTCCTCGGCTTCCAGCAAATTCAACGCTTCATCGAGAAGTTCATCAGGCTGAGCCTTGGACCCCACACACCATCCCTCGAGGATGATGATCTGGGGGGTGCCGCGAAAATGTTGCCAGGCACTCCGGGGGACGCGATCATCCGTGGCTTTGTCAAAGCGAGGGATAGCCGTCTCAGATTGGGGTCCGGCGTCGATGAGGGATGTCAGCGTTTTCTCTAGGAGAGCAATATCATGCGTTCCCGGGACGCCGCGTGTTGCGAGGAGGGGATGGACCTTTTCTGCAAGTCCCTGCCTTTCGGCGTGTGTGAGGTAAAAATCGTCGATGGAGAACTGAATCGTTCGGAGTCGATGGGCCTCCTGGAGGCTAATGGCCAGGAGTTCCGCTGTCGTGGATTTGCCGGAACCCTGAGCGCCATTGATGCCAATCAGAAGAGTTTCCCCCTTGAATCCTCGGGCGATCCACTCGGCAATCCCGAGGCTCGCTCCCGCGAGATGGGGCCATTGGTTTTCCGGAATCCTCATGCCCTCAAGCGCACGCTCAAGAAAGGCTCCTGACTTTAACCAGGCGTCTTCTGGGCTGACGCGCCAGGTTTGGCTATTCGGCCAAAGACTGACATCCGGGCGCAATCAAGACACCTGATCGGGGGGAGATTCGCCTCGGAAAAAGGCATCCAGATTATCAATGACGCGCATTCCCATTCCGGCGCGTGTTTCTTCAGTTGCACTTCCAAGGTGAGGCAGAAGACTCACGTTATCCAGGGTCAGAAACCCAGGATGAAAATGGGGCTCACCCTCATAGACATCGAGTCCTGCGGCCTGAATTTCATGGTGCTTCAGTGCGTTGATCAGGGCTTCGCTATCGACGACATCCCCCCGAGCGGTATTGATCAGGATGCTATGACGAGGCATCAGCGCCAGTCGTTCCCGATTGATGAGGTGCCTGTTCTCGGCGCCTCCCGGGCAGTGCAAGGAGACAAAGTCGGATTGTGCCAAAAGCGCTTCAAGGCTTTCAGCTTCAATCGCGTCATAGGCCTTGAGGGTATCGGTGGGTATGGGCCGTCTTCCCTTGGCTAGGATTTTCATTCCGAAACCAAAATGGGCGCGTTTGGCCACAGCCTGTGCAATCCGGCCGAAGCCAATAAGGCCCAGCGTTTTTCCCGCGACCTTGGTCCCTAGCAACTGGGTGGGATTCCATCCTGTCCATTGACCGTCGCGGAGCAGGGCTTCTCCCTCCGTGGCTCTGCGGGCGGCCATGAGGAGCAGCAAGAGGGCGATATCCGCTGTGCAGTCGGTTAGAACATCCGGCGTATTGCTCACGACCAGCCCTCTGGAACGGGCGACTGCCATGT
>CAYFOC010000172.1:0-3901 GCA_964344615.1 uncultured Methylococcus sp. | reverse complement strand
TCCAACCGACTCATGCACTGGGACCACATTTCGCTCATCGGTGAGGATGCCTCAGGAGGCCTGTGATCGGAGAAGAACCAGTCATGGGGTAAGGAACTCGACGTGCTTGGAGGGATAATATACCCCATCGACACCCCGTCCGCTGCAATGCGATTTCTGTGAATCACGGTCAGGCGTTTGACAGTAACCCCTAGTGTGCTTTAGCATTTCGCCTCTTTTGTAGACCGTTTTCAGGCCTCTTACCATGAAAAGAACCTATCAGCCTAGCAAGATCAAGCGCGTCCGCACCCATGGTTTCCGTGCACGCATGAAGACCCGTGGTGGTCGTCTCGTGATAAACGCACGCCGCGCCAAGGGCCGTAAGCAGCTGACTGTCTGACGGCAAGGGATTGCCCGCCCCGCGCCTTGGTTTCCCGCGTGAGCGACGCCTACTGACAGGCGGCGATTACAAACGGGTATTCTTCGAAGCGCTTAAATCCTCCGATCATTTTCTCACCGTTCTGGCAAAAGCCAACGGGGGAAAGGGTCCGCGGTTGGGGCTGGCAATCTCCAAGCGTAATGTCCGGTTCGCGGTTGATCGTAATCGTATCAAGCGCCTTGCCCGCGAAAGTTTCCGAATTCGCACGGCATCTTTGGCAAATTATGACTTTGTTGTCATGGCCAGACCGGCGGCCGCGCAGGCAGACAAACCAACCCTCTCCCGATCATTACGTAGGCACTGGGACCATCTGGTGAGACAATGCAATTCATTCTCATCACCCTGATCAAGCTCTACCGTTATCTGATCAGTCCCTGGCTGGGACAGCACTGCCGTTTTGAACCGACCTGCTCTTCCTATGCTCTAACGGCTGTTGAGCGGTATGGTGCTGTCAAAGGAACCGTACTCACGATAAGACGCCTCTCAAGGTGCCATCCATGGCATGCAGGCGGATTCGATCCCGTGCCCTAAAAAATAAGAAACCGGAATATCACAACATGGACAACGCAAGGTTCGTACTGGTCGTTTTCTTCTTCTTCCTGAGTGTCATGCTCTACCAGCAGTGGCAGATCGACTATGGTCCAAAGCCAGAAGTGGCGGGGCAAGTCGCTGGTGGTGCCAAATCTCCCGACCTTCCGGGCGGATCCTCACAAGGGAATCAAGTCGCTGCAGATTCCAAGGACGGTGGAGCACTTCAAACGCGCCAGCGCATAGCCGTTGAAACCGATGTGATTCGCCTTGAGATCGATACAGAAGGCGGTGATATCCGTGTTCTGGACCTCAAGCACTATCCTGTCAGCAAAGACCAGCCTGATCAGCCCGTCCGCCTTTTTACGGATCAGGAGCCGGCGTTCATTGCTCAGAACGGTCTGATCGGCGAAGAAGACACCTCACCGAACCACCATACGATCTGGAAGTCGGCTGCCCCGAAATATGCGCTTGCAGAGGGCCAAGACGTTCTTCGCGTTCCCTTGAGCTGGACCAGCCGTCAAGGCGTAGAAGTATCGAAGGTCTACATCCTGAAGCGCGGCAGCTATGACATCGCGTTGGAACAGACCCTGCACAACAACAGCAGCCAGACGGTCTCAACCCGCCAGTATCTCCAGCTTCAACGCGTTGATCCAGGCGACAAGAACAAGGATCAGTTCGTCAGAACCTATACCGGCGCCGTCCTGTTCACACCGGAAGACAAGTACAAGAAGATCAGCTTCAAGGACATGGCCTCCGACAACTTGAGCAAGACGTCCAAGGATGGCTGGGTTGCCATGATCCAGCATTATTTCGTCGCCGCCTGGATTCCAACCCCGGGTGAAGAAGACGGTTTCTATACCAAGAAGATCGCCGAAAACCATTACGTCATCGGCTCTTATGGTCCTACGGTCGAGATTCCGGCTGGATCCTCTAAAACGCTCACTGCCGACCTGTTTGCAGGTCCGAAGTTGCAGCGTGTGCTTGAGACGACGGCACCCGGACTGGATCTGACCGTCGACTACGGTGCCCTCACGATCATCGCCAAGCCAATTTTCTGGCTCTTGGAGCAGTACCACAGATTCTTCAATAACTGGGGTCTCGCCATTATCTTCGTGACACTGACCCTGAAGGCGCTCTTCTTCCGCCTCTCGGCCGCGAGCTATCGCTCGATGGCTAACATGAGAAAGCTCCAGCCGAGAATGGCAGAGCTCAAGGAAAAGTTTGGCGATGACCGGCAGAAGCTGAATCACGCCATGATGGAGCTGTACCGAAAGGAGAAAGTCAATCCGCTGGGAGGCTGTCTGCCGATTCTGGTACAGATCCCGGTCTTCATTTCCCTCTACTGGGTTCTGATTGAAACCGTCGAGATGCGTCAGGCACCCTTCTATGGATGGCTGGCCGATCTTTCTGCCAAGGACCCCTACTTCATCCTGCCAGTGCTCATGGGCATTTCAATGTTCATTCAGCAGCGTCTCAGCCCTCCACCGGCTGATCCGATGCAGGCGAAGATCATGCAGTTCTTCCCGATCATGTTCACCGGGTTCTTCGCGTTCTTCCCATCAGGGCTTGTGCTCTACTGGGTCGTGAACAATACGCTCTCCATCCTCCAACAGTGGTACATCAACAAGACCATTGGAGCCGAGGTCGCTAAGGCCTGATCGGAAAGATCAATGAGCATCTCCCCATGAGAACCTCGTGGGACGACACCATTGCCGCCGTCGCGACCCCTCAAGGTCGCGGCGGCGTTGGTGTTATCAGGGTCTCAGGTCCCGCCGTCGAATCCCTTCTAATTCCGCTATTGGGTAAAGCACCCAAGCCGCGCGAGGCTTCCTTTTGTGGATTTCGCGACGCATCAGGTCAAGCCCTTGATCAGGGCATCGCTCTCTACTTCCCGGGTCCCCGTTCCTTTACCGGCGAATCGACCCTCGAACTCCATGCACACGGTAATCCGGTCCTTCTGGATCTGATTCTTGCGCGGCTGTTTGAGCTCGGATGCCGCCCTGCACGTGCCGGGGAATTCAGTGAGCGAGCATTCCTTAACAACAAGATGGATCTTGCTCAGGCCGAGGCGGTTGCCGATCTCATCAACGCGGAGACGGCTCAGGGCGTCCGGGCCGCTTCACGGTCTCTGGAGGGTGAGTTTTCCAGGGAAATTCATGCCCTTGTTGAGGCCTGTATTGGCCTGCGTCAGTACGTGGAGGCGGCCATCGACTTCACGGACGAAGAGATCGACTTTTTAAGTGCGAGCGGCCTTAAAGAACAGGCGCGAGATCTCCTTGATCGTTTGGACCGGATTCTTGTGCTGTCCAAGCAAGGCGCCCTTCTTCGGGAGGGAATGACCCTCGTTTTGGCAGGAAAGCCGAACGCCGGGAAGTCGAGCCTTCTGAATTGCCTGTCCGGTCGTGATGCCGCCATCGTGACCGAAATCGCCGGCACCACGCGAGATACCCTCAGAGAACACATTGAGCTGGATGGTATTCCGCTTCATATCATCGACACGGCCGGACTTCGGCTGGAAACCAGCGACGTCGTCGAAGAGGAGGGGATTCGCCGGGCAAGGGCGGCTTTTGAGAAGGCCGACCTGATCCTGATCGTGGTGGATGATCGGCATCCGGAAGATCTGGAAGAATTGTTGTCTGGCCTTCCCGAAGACATTGAGCGCGTGATCATTCGGAACAAGATTGATCTGACGGGAAATGAGGAGGGCGCTTTTGATCAGGGCGCTGGCCATGAGATCCGGCTTTCCCTTCGAACAGGACAGGGCGTTGCGGCACTGAAGCAATTACTCATCGGCCTGATTCGACAGGAGCCCCTTGCAGAAGGGCTCTATATGGCCAGAAGGCGTCATATCGAAGCGATTGAAGCCGCCCGAGATGAAGCCCTCATGGCAGAGGCAGCGCTCAAGAATGGCGGTGCAGAACTGGTTGCTGAACATCTTCGAGCCGTCCAAGC
>CAYFOC010000171.1:0-3934 GCA_964344615.1 uncultured Methylococcus sp. | reverse complement strand
ATGAATCGCCCCGGGTTTTGCAGACACTTTCGAGCCTTAAAACTAAGGCAAACGCTAGTCGCGACCCACCGTTTGAAGATCTACAATTTTCTCAGGCGACGTAGACCAGGTTGCTGTGGACGAATTCATTTCTGTGGGTGATCGAATGAGCGAGTCCCAATATGTAAACAAGGCCAAGAGCCTGCTCTCGATAAGAAGGGTGGCGATGCTCTGGGTTTGCCTCGGCTTTCTGGCTGGTTGTGGCAGCCAATATGCCTATAAGCATCGAGAATATGACGATCCCGATGATGAACTTTATAGTGCCATGCTCCTTGGCTCCACGATGGCTGAACTACGCTGCGATGCGAGATAGGCCTTACGAGGCTGGGGGTACGCCCTCATTTGAATCTAAATGAGTGCGTGTAGAAGCCCGGCTTATCAGACACTGGAATATTGGCCACGACTCCCCTTACGCCATCATATTTTCCATTGCCGCCGACTACGATTCGGTCAACCGCATTGATCATGAGGTGGGTTTGCAGACCATCGAGGGTTATGGATGTGGCGATGATGGTTCCTCCGGGAAGCGAATATGCCACGAGATTGTCGCATTTGCTGGTGTTCGTGGCCTTATCGACTTTCAGAATGATCTTCCTGAACGTGGCGTTGCCAATGATTTGTCCGGAGGTTGGATCCAGTAGATCAGCCTCTACAACCGTAATGTCCCCTACGCTGGGGCCTGTCGCGCCATTGTCGACGTACTCTGTACTTGTAACTTGAGTGTTGGCGTTAAAGTTGCGCGACTTTGCGCTCGCTTGGTCGCAGTAGATAATGTTGCTTATCAGGGCCAAGGCCATCAGTGCTATTTTCATCATCCTTATCTTCCTTAACTTCTTTTGAGCATGGGGTTCTTTTGCGGGGCGCTGACGTTCAGTGTTTCAGCGACGTTATCGAAGTCATGATGACATCTCTCGGAAGCGACCATGCTTTGGAACTCAGAACGATTTTCTTGGGTCGTCTAGGCTAGCGCCATCATTCCCGTTCTGATGTGATTCATATTTCATTTAAGCAAAAATCGGTTACACACGGTTCATGATTTCCCCTTCCGATGCTTTGAAAAGCCATTCAACTTCAACCGGTTATCGGCAAGATATCGATGGATTGCGCGCCATCGCAATTCTGGCGGTTATTGTGTTTCATGCATTTCCCCGGGGATTGAGAGGCGGGTTTGTCGGAGTTGATGTTTTTTTTGTGATTTCAGGATTTCTTATCGGGGGAATCATTGATCGCGAAATTCGAGAGAAAAGGTTCACGCTAACGCGCTTCTACGCGCGCAGGGCTAGGCGAATTTTTCCGGCTTTGATTGTGGTCCTGATATCCGTTGTGGCTGCGGGTGCCCTGATATTGCTGCCCGGCGAATTTCGGCAACTCGGACTTCATGTGGCGGGTGGCGTCGGGTTTATCGAAAACATAGTCCTTTATCGGGAGTCAGGCTATTTCGATACAGCGTCAGAATTAAAACCACTCCTTCATCTTTGGTCATTGGCCGTTGAGGAGCAGTTTTATCTCTTTTTTCCGCTCCTGCTTCTGTTGCTCAGAGGTCCTCATGAACGCAGAGGGAAATACCTGGCCTTTTTGGCGCTGGTTTCCTTTGTTGTGGGGTTGCTGACCCTCCGCTTGAATTCGGCCAGCGCATTTTTTCTGGCGCATAACCGTTTCTGGGAGTTGATGGCAGGTGCCCTTGTTGCCCACTATTCTTCAGCCTTAAGTACCATCCCTGCGGGCAGAAGGGAGTGGTTGAGTCGTGCAGGGTTTTTCAGTCTTGTTCTAGGGCTGGTTCTCATTCGGCGGGAAGAGACCTTTCCAGGTTTCTGGGCGCTCTTGCCCGTGCTGGGGACCGCGCTGTTGATTCATGCCGGACCGAGTGCATGGGTCAATCGAGCCATCCTTTCAAGTCGCCCCATGGTCGCATTGGGACTCATCAGTTATCCGCTCTATCTCTGGCACTGGCCGCTCTTGGCCTATGCTCGAGTTCTCAAGCCCGAGCTGCCTGCCTCTTATCGCTGGGCCCTTCTGGCGATGAGCTTAATCCTCGCCTACTTAACTGCGCTATGGATTGAAAAGCCGATTCGATTCGGACGCTATCGTAAGTCCAGCGTAAAGTGGCTTTGGATCATGATGCTTGCTTGTGGCGGGTTAGGTTTGTGGGTCTATGGGGTGAACGGTTTTCCTCAGCGTTTCACTGATCCTCGCCAGCGGGGTGCGGGACTTGCTGTGAACTACAAAGCTGCGAGTCAGGCGTGTCAGGGGGCGTTGGCGAAGCTCTCACCGTGCCGTGATGAAGGGGCCAATCCTGTTCTGGGGTTAGTGGGCGATTCCCACGCCGGTCATCTTTTGCCGGGCTTTAGGGCTGCCAACGTTTCGGTGAGGGTTCTTGCACGTCATTCATGTCCCCCCTTTGCTGGGATTGGGTTTGGTCGTGAAGGATCGGAATGCCCGCTAGGTCTTATGGACGCGGCCATTGAAGCCGTATCGGGAGATCCTCGCATCAGAACAGTAATTCTGGCTGGGCGATTCTCGGTTTATTGGTCAGGAAGAATTCCAGTCGCGGGGCATCGACCAGGCGCGCTGGGGCTGAGTATTCCTCTCATTGGATCCCAGGCACAAGGGACCAATGCGGAACTATTTCGGGGCGTGGCTGAGACTACAGCGCGTGAATTAGTGGGAAAAGGAAAAAAAGTCGTATTCTTGCTCGATGTGCCAGAGATGGGCTTCGACCCGATGCGGTGTCTCAGGGGACTTCCGCATCAGGCTATTGCGATGAGCCGTTGCGGCGTGTCGCGTGAATACTATGAGGCTGATCGTCGCGAATACCGTGAATTTCTTATCGGATTGTCGCGCCGCATTCCAGGCGTGTCTGTTCTTGATCCAGCGGGAATACTTTGCAGTGCTAACTTTTGTTCAGCCATGAATGAGACGGATCTGCTCTACAGCGATGATGATCATCTTTCCGATGCGGGATCTCGTCTTTTGATTCCGCTATGGCGGACTATTGATGGGGAGTCCAGAACACGCTAGTTCCGGCGTCGCTTTCTTTCGAAGGGTGCATCGCGTGTTAGTTAGCCGGCTGATTTGATAAGGTCAACAAAAGGGTGTGTTTTGACCAATCAAGGTAAAGTGCTTTTCGAGGGCTTATTGGGATGATTTTTTTTGATCAGCATGTCGTGATTTCTCTTCAAAACGGCCTTCGATCGGATGTTGGGGCTCCTATGTGTATGCCCACGGGGCGAGTGAGGGGTCATGACTGCTGATCTTATGGCTGATTCCTCAAAGGAGGCCTTGGCTCTGTGGATCTCTATTCCCGAAGAGATTCGCCCCATGCTGCTTGCAGACGTCACCTGTATTCATTGCGGCGGGGAGGTCGTCCTGAGTGAGGCGAAAGGGGTGATGGATGGTTCTGATTTGGTTCTGATTGGTCGATGCTCGGAATGTGGTGGTGATCTCGCCCGAGTCATTGAATCAGAGTAGAGGCATACGGGATCGGAACGACGGGTCAGTAGCGGGGTTGGCGATGAACGAATACTTTGATGTCTCTGATATTTCAAAGCTCATTGCTTTGGCGGTAGCACCGGTATTCCTGATTACAGGGATAGGAAGCATTTTGAATGTTCTTGGGAGTCGCCTCTCAAGGGTTGTGGATCGCGGACGCTTTCTTCACCAGTTGATTGCGAAAGGTGGCGAAAACGAGCGCTATCGGAGCGAGTTTGATCTGCAGATTCGACGGATGAACTGGGTAGGTTGGTCCATCGGGCTGTGTGTGGCCAGTGCCCTATTGATCTGTGCCTTGGTGGCAGTGATATTTTTGGGTGGGCTCATGCATTTTGATCCTTATGAAATTATTGGCGTGCTTTTCGTGTGCGCCATGCTGAGTCTCATCATCGGCTTGTTGTTGTTT
>CAYFOC010000170.1:0-3963 GCA_964344615.1 uncultured Methylococcus sp. | reverse complement strand
CTGCCGGTGCTGCAGGCGCTACCGGTGATGTGGGTACCACGGCAGGTTGCACTGGCGCGGGAACGACCTCTTTGACCGCCTCAACGGTCTCGATGACCGGCTCTTCTACCGCAGGCTCCTCGGGTTCATGACGCTTCTGCTGCTCCTGCTTCTTCAGGGCTTCCTGTCTTTGCTGCTCTTCAGCAACCCGCTCCATTTCTTCTCGACGAAGACGCTCAAGCTCATCGGCCTTGCGCTGCTCTTCTTCGGCACGCGCCTTGCGTTGCGCCTCCAGCTCCTCTTCACGCCTCTGCTGGTCTTCAAGCGCCTGTCGAGCCAATTCAACTTCATGACGCTGTTCACTGACGTCGGGCAGCTCACTGCGCTTTACGTAAGTTTTCTTTTTGCGCACTTCGACACTGATCGTCTTGGCCGCTTTGCCAGGAGCCGCCTTGCCAAGCTTCAGTTCACTGACTGTTCTTCTCTGCAAGGTCACGCGCTTGGGATTCGAAAGATCTTCGCCCTGCGACTTACCGTGACTCTGTCGCAGAAAGGTCAGAAAAGCCATTTTTTCGGCATCTGTCAGCGACTCGTCAGGACCCTGCTTTTCAAGGCCTGCCTCACTCAACTGGGACAGCAGACGCTCCAGCGGAATTCCCACCACATCGGCGAGTTGTCTTACGGTTAAATCGCTCATTTCTCGTCTCCCCTAATCTTTTAATCCGCCGGAATTCTCAGGTGAACCAGGGACGTCGCGCGACCATGATCAACTGACCCGCGCGCTCCTCATCCATCCCGTCGATTTCAAGGAGTTCGTCAATGGACAGCTCCGCGAGATCCTCCAACAACACAATCCCTTTGGCCGCTAACTGCGATGCCGTCGCAGGATCCATGCCTTCCATTTCCAGCAGTTCCTGACTGGGTTCCTTCCCTTCAAGCTTTTCCTCCGAAGCGATCGCCTTAATCAGGAGGCTATCTCGCGCACGATTCCTAAGCTCTTCAATGAGATCTTCATCAAATTCTTCAATCTGGAGCAGTTCCTTTTCAGGAACATAGGCCAGCTCCTCTACCGTAGAGAAGCCTTCCCTCACCAGAATCTCGGCTATAGCCGAGTCAACCCCAAGCTGCTCCACGAAAGACTGGACCAGGGCCTCGGTCTCACGTTCGCTTTTTTCCTCGGCCTGAGTTTCGCTCATGACGTTCAACGTCCAGCCGGTCAGTTCGGATGCCAGTCGGACATTCTGCCCACCGCGACCGATCGCCATCGATAGATTCTCGTCGCTAACCGCGATATCCATCGAATGACGATCTTCGTCCATCACGATCGATACAATTTCTGCCGGGGACATTGCATTAACGACGAACTGAGCCTCGTTTTCATTCCAGAGAATGATGTCTACTCGCTCTCCAGCCAATTCATTGGAAACAGCCTGAACACGCGATCCGCGCATGCCGACGCAAGCACCCACAGGATCCAACCTCGGATCGTTGCTTCGGACTGCTATCTTGGCACGAACCCCCGGGTCACGAGCGGCTCCAACGATTTCGATGACGCCCTCACTGACTTCCGGCACTTCGAGCCTGAAGAGCGCCACAATCAAATCTGGCGATGTACGCGTTACGAACAATTGCGGGCCGCGCGATTCCTGACGGACTTCCTTGAGGTAACCACGAAGGCGGTCACCTGAACGGACTGCTTCGCGAGCAATCATTTCCTCTCTGGGAATAAATGCTTCTACATTATTACCAAGGTCAAGATAGACGTTTCCACGCTCAACCCGCTTGATAATGCCTGTAACCAATTCGCCAACGCGGTCCTTGTAAGCTTCAACAATCTTGCGGCGCTCGGCATCTCTTACGCGTTGAACAATAACCTGCTTTGCAGTCTGCGCCTCAATGCGTCCAAACCCAATGGATTCCATGGGCTCTTGAACAAAATCACCAACGGCAACATCACCAAATTTCTTCTTGGCCTCATCCAGAACAATCTGAGTTTCCGGATTGAACGGCTCGTCCAACGTGCCTTCGTCGTTTTCGACCACAGTCCAACGACGGAAGGTGTCGTAGCCTCCGGTTCTGCGATCGATGGTCACGCATGCATCAATTCGGCTTTCATGGCTTTTAACCGTAGCCATCCGGAGAGCATCTTCAATTGCTGCGAAGACGATTTCCTTCTCGATGTCCTTCTCATGCGAAAAAGCATCGACGACGAGCAGGATTTCTTTGTTTGCCATGAACTGGTCCTTCCTAATTCGTATACTTCACTTACTTAATCAAATGCGGGAGACAGTTTGGCCTTTTCAATCTGGCCAAAAGGAATTCGAAATTCCTTTCCTTCCTCAAGTAAAAGGATGTCTTCCCCTTCAATCGCGACAATCTGCGCCTTGAACCGCCGACGGCCCTCCAGAGGCCTTGAGAGCTGGATCCTTACGGTCTCCCCTTTGAATCTTTCAAAGTGCTCAAGCGTAAACAGCGGGCGATCGAGACCTGGAGATGAAACTTCAAGCTGGTAACGCCCCGGAATTGGATCCTCAACGTCGAGAACACCACTGACCTGGTAGCTCACCTTAGAGCAGGCTTCAAGCCCCACGCCTTCCGGGTGGTCGATATAGAGACGCAAGATACGCTGGTGGCCATCGAACTCAGCGCCAACCAACTCGAACCCCATGCCAGTCACGACAGGCTCAAGGATATCCAGAAGGTTTCTGTTGATCTTCATGCTCGAATCACCAAAATCTCGAAAAAAAAATGGGCGCGAGGCCCATCATCAAGTTCAAGTCCCTATAAACCAAAATCGCCCCATTGGGGCGACGCTTCCGGACAACACCGCCAGATGACGTTTTGTCCTGATTCTTTGGATATCCTATCACAACTCCTGCCGAAGGTCGACTCCTTAAATTACTCACAATCAGGTACCCCGTGACCCCTAAAGCCCCCGCAAGCGCAGCCCAAGAACCCCAGATGCGGCTCGACAAATGGCTCTGGGCCGCACGTTTTTTCAAAACACGTCAGATAGCCATTGATGCCATCAACGGGGGCAAGGTCCGCGTCAACGACCAAAGAACGAAGCCGGGAAAAACAATTTCGGTCGGCGCACAGCTCTCGATCACGAAGGAGCCTTACACCTGGGACATTGAAGTAACACATCTGGATGCCCAGCGCCGCTCTGCAGAACTAGCGACTCGTCTCTATGAGGAGACCCCAGAAAGCCTGGAAAAGAGAAGGAAAGAAATAGAGGCAAGAAAAGAAGAGCGGGAATTTGGCGCGATTCCCGACCAACGGCCAACCAAAAAAGAGCGCCGACAAATTCATCGTTTCAAACGTTTGGAGCCCAATCCGTAGCGCTTGTGGTCGACAAGCGCACCCCATCGCTTCAAAATACTGCGTTTTGGCTATTTTGCAGTTGCCTGCCCTCAGCCTTACCACTTTACCCGGAGCACGCCCATGCACGCAGACACTCAGAAACTCATTCAGGACTACTACGCAGCCTTCAATGCGGGCGACATGGACACCTTCCTGAACTTGCTCACTGACGACGTTGTCCACGATATCAATCAGGGTCAACGGGAAACGGGCAAAGGCGCATTTCGTGCATTCATGGATCGAATGAACCGCAACTACAAGGAACAACTGGTAGACATGGTCATCATGTCCAGCAGCGATGGCAAGCGCGCGGCTGCAGAATTTGTCGTGCTTGGTGAATACCTGGTTACCGACGAGGGTCTCCCGGAAGCCAAGGGACAAAAATATCGCCTCCCAGCCGGTGCCTTCTTTGACATCCGGGATGGCAAGGTTGCTCGCATCACCAATTACTATAACCTCGAAGATTGGATTGCACAGGTCAACGCCTGATTCCTAGATCATGACCACCCCGCTGACCATCAAGAGGATTACCGGTAACGACGGTAATCTTGAAGCAAACCTCGAAGATCTTGCTCGACTGCGGATAGAGGTCTTTCGGGCTTTTCCCTACCTCTATGATGG
>CAYFOC010000169.1:0-3992 GCA_964344615.1 uncultured Methylococcus sp. | reverse complement strand
GGCGATTGGCCTCTGGGTGCTCGCCTATGGGCTTTTCATCTTTCGATACACCCCAATCCTTCTCGAGAAATCACAGCGTTCTGAATAAGGAAGCATGTCATCTGAGCTTTCAGGCTCGGATCATGCCCCTGAAATCTTTATAATGGGATGCTGTTTCGCCCCCTGTATTCCTGAACTGTCTAGGCTTTCCGGACAGGGAGCGTCATTCCACTCATTCCCTTTGACGGGTGCATCACGGAGCCTTTCCACATGCCTGCATATCGTTCCAAGACTTCCACCGCCGGCCGCAACATGGCGGGTGCTCGCTCGCTCTGGCGTGCAACAGGCATGAAGGATGCGGACTTCAACAAACCCATCATCGCCATCGCCAACTCCTTTACCCAATTTGTACCAGGGCATGTCCATCTCAAGGATCTCGGCCAACTGGTCGCGAAGGAAATTGAGGCCGCTGGTGGCGTCGCCAAGGAATTCAATACCATCGCCGTCGACGATGGTATTGCGATGGGTCACGACGGCATGCTCTATTCCCTCCCGAGCAGGGACATCATTGCCGATTCGGTCGAATACATGGTGAATGCCCATTGCGCCGATGCGATCGTCTGCATCTCCAATTGCGACAAGATCACCCCAGGCATGCTCATGGCGGCGATGCGCCTCAATATCCCTGTCATCTTCGTATCGGGTGGTCCCATGGAAGCCGGCAAGGTCAAGCTCGCCAATCCTGACACCAAGACGATCGAGATCAAGAAACTCGATCTCATCGATGCCATGGTCATGGCGGCTGACAGCAAGGTTTCAGATACCGATCTTGCGGATGTCGAACGCTCAGCCTGCCCAACCTGCGGTTCCTGTTCAGGAATGTTCACCGCGAATTCGATGAACTGCCTCACAGAAGCCCTGGGTCTTTCCCTTCCTGGCAACGGGACGGTGGTTGCGACCCACAGTGACCGCGAAGGACTCTTCAAGGCCGCGGGACGCCGCATCGTGGAGCTTGCAAAGCAATACTACGAGCAGGACGATGGCTCGATTCTGCCGCGCGCCATCGGTTTCAAGGCCTTCGAAAATGCGATCGCTCTTGATATCGCCATGGGGGGGTCGACCAACACCATCCTTCATCTCCTGGCCATTGCCCAGGAAGCCGAGATCGACTTCACCATGGCAGACATCGATCGTATGTCTCGTGTGGTCCCGCAGCTTTGCAAAGTCGCACCGAACACCAACAAATACCATATTGAAGATGTTCATCGGGCCGGTGGCATCATGGCGATTCTGGGTGAACTTGATCGTGCCGGAAAGCTTCATACCGATGTCCCGACCGTTCATGCCCGGAATCTGAAGGAAGCCTTGGACATCTGGGATGTCGCCAGAAACCCTTCGGATGACGTCAAGACCTTCTATCAGGCGGGACCAGGTGGCATTCCGACTCAGGTCGCCTTCAGTCAAAGTTCACGCTGGCCAAGCCTCGACCTTGATCGTCGCGAAGGCTGCATCCGCTCGCTGGAACATGCCTTCAGTCTCGAAGGTGGCTTGGCCGTTTTGCGCGGCAACATCGCCATCGATGGCTGCGTGGTCAAGACCGCTGGCGTTGATGATAATCTTTTGGTATTCGAAGGCCCCGCTCACGTTGTTGAGAGCCAGGATGAGGCCGTTGAAAACATCCTCGCTGACAAGGTCAAGGCAGGCGATGTGGTCGTCGTACGTTATGAAGGACCTCGGGGTGGGCCTGGCATGCAGGAAATGCTCTACCCGACCAGCTATATCAAATCCAAAGGACTCGGCAAAGCCTGTGCACTCCTTACCGATGGACGTTTCTCAGGGGGCACTTCAGGGCTCTCCATCGGACACTGTTCACCGGAAGCGGCGGCTGGCGGCAATATCGGCCTCATTCGCAACGGCGACAAGATCCGCATCGACATTCCAAACCGGACCATCGATGTATTGGTGAGCGATGCGGAACTGACTGCACGACGGGTTGAACAGGATCAGCTCGGATGGAAGCCAGAGAAGACTCGCCCCCGAAAGATTTCAGCGGCCTTGAAGGCCTACGCCATGCTGGCGACCAGTGCTGACCGAGGTGCCGTCAGAAACCTGGAGCTTTTAAAGTAAATAAAGATCCGAAAATCTGTTTTCAGACGACAGCTTTTCGCGTAAAACTCCCGGCAATCGGCCCTGAGACAAACGCCTCGGGCGGATTCATTCCATCCATTGTGAGAGATTGACCCTATGCGCCACTATGCCACCCTAGCCCTCGTCTCAGCCGCCCTTGTCACTGGCTGCGCTGCTCAGAAGAACCGCGACAACGAACACCAGTGGAACCAGGAAATCCAGTCGGAAGCTACGCCGGATCAGGTCAAGACCACGGAGATGAAGGATCGCCTTCGCATCACTATTGAAGAGCGCAGCCTTTATTCCTCAGGCCAGGCCACTCTGACCCCAAAGGGTCGCAAGGTCCTTGATGAAATCGTACCCACCCTGGCCAAGGCCTCCGATCATCGCATCGAAGTCGATGGTTACACGGATGACATTCCTTATGGATCGCACTCCAAGGGCCGGTTCAAGAATAACTGGGAACTGGCAGCCGCTCGTGCAGCCGACGTTGTGGCATATCTTCAGAAGAAGGGAATCGATCCTTCAAGGATGACGACCGTAGGTCATGGTCAGTACTCTCCAACCGGTGACAACAAGACCGTTGAAGGACGCGCGGAAAACCGCCATACCGTCATCGATCTCATCCCGAACGACGGCAAATAAGCCGATCCTCAAAGAAGGGGCCCATAGTGGGCCCCTTCTTTCATTCTGAGCGGCTCCCCGCCTCTCCTGCCCTATCTCAGCGCTTCTTTGCTGCCAGCACGACTGATCCTGATTTGAACAGGGCGATGGCATTCTGACCGGCCGCCAACCCTAGCGTCCTGCAACTTTCGGTCGTGATCGCCGACGTCACGGTATCGCCGCCTGGAAGCTTCAAAGTGACATCTGTCGTCACAGGACCTTCCTTGATCTCGGCAATAACACCTGACAACTGATTGCGGGCCGAAATCAGGTACCCTTCAAAATCCAGCGCCAAGATCACCATATGCGCCTTCACCAGCGCCAGCACTTCGCGCCCGCTTTCAAGTCCCAGACGCTTCGCTGAATCGACGGTCACGGAGGCCACGATCTCGGTACCTCCATCCAATGCAACCACCACCTCGGCCGTGACAGCCCCAAGCAGCACGCTGACAACCTTGCCTGGCCATTGATTTCTTGCTGTGGATTTCATGTCGCCTCTCCTTTTGAAACTTTGTTGAACTGTGCCGCGGCAGGGCTCAGGCCGGCATTGCGGCCAAAATGACGGCATCCGCGTCAAAACAAGCCAACACGCTATCGCCTTCGCGAATATCAAGTTGGTCGATGCCTTCGACGGACAGGGTTGTGACGATGGAATCGCCCGATGGCAGGGAAATGATGACTTCTGCCGCAACGTTATCCCGGTGGATCTCAAGGACCTGTCCTTCAAACTGATTCTCGGCCGTCAGTTCGTAATCTCCGACATCCCGCAACAGATGAACCATCGGCGCCTTGACCACGGCAATGACGGGAGTACCGGCGTCGAGTTTCAGATCTTTCTGAAAGCTCCGACTGACATGCGCAACAATGAAGGCCCCACTGGTCAACCGGACCGTCACGATGGCATTGACCACCCCCGTTTTTACCGCGGCCACTTCGCCCACCCACTGATTGCGCGTACTGGACCTAAGAAGCAGGCCGCGATACCACTGAAGGAGAATAGGGTCGCTCGCAAACTCAAGGTTGAGCTCGCGAAGCATCTTGCTCTTTTTAGCTTCGAGCCGACGGTGAATGGAAAGGAGACCCTGCCCCGTTTCGGTCAGACGGGTTCCACGATCATTTCCCCCACCGGGATTCCGTTCAATCAAAGGACGTGGCGAAAGGAGTACGGCACGCTCAATCATGTCCCAGGCGCCCTTGTAGCTCAGGCCTGCCCGCTTTGAGGC
>CAYFOC010000168.1:0-4067 GCA_964344615.1 uncultured Methylococcus sp. | reverse complement strand
TCCCTGAATATGGGGAAGTGCAGATTGTTGGGTATCTTTGACGTATTGGAGGAGTGCGCCGGCAGCCCCCAGGACTTCGGGGTATCGCTCGCACTCATAGGCGCTCAAGTCTTTCACGCCAAACTGTCGCTCAAGCATGACTCTGGCGCTGGAGGCTTCAAAGTGCCATGCGGCTCGTCGAACCAGTCCGGGACGATCCATCAGGAATGCGGGTAGCGGAAAATCTTCGCTTACCAGGAGTTCCGCGGGGTTCAAACGTTCCAGTTCGGACTGAAGAGCAACAGCATGGCTGAGGTTTTCACCGATGAATCTGCCGCCGGCAAGATCCAGTACGGCTAGCCCGATCCCCTTTTGAGATTGGCATAAAGCGACCAGAAGATTATCCCGCCGCTCTTCAAGAAGCGCTTCTTCGGTGACGGTTCCTGGCGTGAGCACACGCACAACGCGTCGCTCAACGGGACCCTTGGCGGTTTGGGGGTCACCAATCTGTTCGCAGATGGCAACGGATTCTCCCAGTCGAATCAGCCTGGCCAGATAGCCTTCAGCTGCATGATAGGGCAGGCCCGCCATCGGAATGGGAGCGCCTGCCGATTCACCGCGAGCCGTCAGCGTGATATCGAGCAGTCGAGCGGCCTTCTTGGCGTCTTCGTAGAAGAGTTCATAAAAGTCACCCATGCGGAAAAATAGCAGTCTATCTGGGTGTTCTGCCTTGATAGACAGATACTGCTGCATGAGGGGCGTGTGTTTAGGCGAGGACGTGTCCTGCATGGTTCTCGGTGAATGCGCCGGTGACGTTCGGCAGAATCAGTTGCAAAATGATGGTCTGAACATTGTAAAGGGTGTGAAGGGATGACGGCACATATGGATGAGCGAACAAAGGCTGAGCAGCTCGGGTATTTGCTTCAGGGACGTGGCCTAACCATGGCAACGGCGGAGTCTTGTACCGGAGGTGGGATCGCTGAGGCCGTGACCGGCGTCGCCGGAAGTTCGGCGTGGTTTGATCGGGCGTTCGTGACTTACAGCAATGAAGCCAAGGTCCAGCTGTTAGGGGTCTCTTCTGCGTTAATCGCACGCTATGGAGCAGTGAGTCAGGAGGTTGTTACGGCCATGGCTGCGGGCGCTCTGGATGCGGCTCCGGTGGACTGGGTGATTGCCGTCAGCGGAATCGCAGGTCCAGGAGGAGGGAGCCCCGAGAAGCCGGTGGGTACGGTTTGGTTCTGTTGGCAACAGCGGGGCGATGCTCCGCGGACGCAGCGTATTCTGTTTGCCGGGGATCGGGCATCTGTGAGGCGCCAAGCGGTTGATCAGGCGCTAGATGGCCTGATCAATCGCTTGGTCCTTAGAAACGGCTAAGCAAGACCCTGGTGGATCAGGCAGCGGCGGAACTTTGCTCCATGAGCCCCGTTCGGTATTCGGTTGCAAAGCGAGGTCCCGCGCTTTCGATGTGCGCGATCAGTTCGGATTTTCCTATCCCCAGAATTTTAGCGATCGCGGGCAGCGTCCAAGATGGAGACCCATCCGTAATGCTGAACTGGTCAGCGGGTGGAAGGCAGCCTTGACTGATCAGGGCAAAGATTTCCTGAACCTCGGGTGAAATAGGTTGCAGTTCGAAATCAGAGACTCTCGGCGGCTTTTCCTTGCGCATGCAACCACAACTGGTCGATGAACCATTCCGTAGCGTGATGGCCGAAACCAGTTTCTCGGTGCCGCAACTACACTGGCACGGGTAACGGGTGTCACCGCCCAGACGTTGGGGTTCGCCCATGATGATCCAGTGACCATAGCGATGACCGATCTGGATTTTGTGTGTCGATTTCTTTTGCATCCTCTGTCTCCTCTCAACGCTAGACGTCCCGTCACCACCGGTGGTGTTCATGGCGTATCTATAAGCAATGACCATGCCGAGAAAATCGTATTGATGAGGCGATCTTGTCCCTGATCGTTCGTGAGAACATGAAAAAGCCTTGAAATGAAGGGGTTACCCACGATGCTGAGAGGCTGCATTTTTTGTAGTTTGTGTTATCCACAAATCCTGTGGATAAGTCTGTGGAATGGCGTGCGCCTGGCTAGGTCATGAGGGGGCTCTGTTGGTTTGTGTCATTTTTAGCCTTTGTTGGTAACCTATTGATTAATATGAATATAAAATTTTGATCGTGGTGTATATCTGTCGGTAGAGACATGGAGATGGTGCTGTGTGGAAATGAGGCATTTCACACACCGTTGAGGCATATGCTCTGAAACATGGCTTGAGACTGATAGTGGCGGTTGCTGCAACTGTTGGGGCTGTCGGGTTGTTGGCCTCATTAGCTCAATGCCAGGGCCTGAATGGTGAGGTTTTTTCTATTGGCATGTGGATTGCTAATTTCGGGGCAGAACTTTTTTTGCCTGCACGGGTCCAAACGTCAGTTTTAAATTGCCACCGGGATTTCCACTCAATGTCACTTGCTTCGCCACAAAGTGCAGCCTTGGCTGAATTGAAAGCATTTTGCGATAGCCTTTCGTTTCCAGCGACCGCTCATGACGTCAGTGCCTTCATGGCATTGTTTCGTTGTCTGGAGACGGATCTGTCAATGGGGGAAAGGAGTGAAGTGGAACAACTCGTTCAGCGCTATTTTCATGAGGCGTCATGGGTGAGCGTCTAACGATTAGAATGAGCCCCTTTGCTGAAGAAATCTGATCCTTTTGCGGTAGCTCAAAAGGACCCATAACGGTGAATCTATGGCTGATGCATGTTGCGACCCATCGGGGAATTCCACCCCGGAAAAGGAAATTGACTTCAAGATCCGACTGGATGCTGATGGTCGGTTTCTTGGTCTGAAAGTCAATGGTCACGAGGTCGAAGTGGGCCTCCAGACGGAATCATGCGAAACGACGCCGAAAGATGCGTCGGAGACCGATTTGGGCGAAGCGGCTCGGAACAGAATATTCCGACTGATCAGGAATGCGGCTGTAACGCTCTTTGTCATTATCCTGGCCCAGTTTGTTCTTGAGCGCTGGTTTGGGCGCAAGGATATTAATTTTGCAGAACACTATGGGCTGTGGATTTTCTATCTCGATATCAGCGTAGTGGCGCTGATATCAACCTTGAGTTACGTCAGGTCCTATATCTATGCGGACTCCGGCCATGTTGTCGGCATGCTGATCGGCATGACCATTGGCATGCAGGTTGGAACCATGGTTGGTGGCGTACTCGGGGCAACCAATGGCTTTTTTGTCGGCTCTATGGTCGGTATTCTTCTAGGCGCCATTTACGGCGTCATCACCGCGTGGTGTTGCGGATCGGTGGCGGTTCTGCACGGATTGATGGGCGGAGCCATGGGTGGGCCCATGGGAGCCATGGTTGTGGGCATGATGCTGCCCGATAATGTGGGGGTTTTCATGCCCTTCTTTACGGGGGTCAATGTCCTGATCCTGATGTGCTTTACCTACATCTTCTATCGCGAATGTGTAGTTGATGGCCGCTGCCCAACTCGGAAACCTTTGGGTTTGCCGACCCTTGTCATGACTTCCGTAGTAACAACCAGCGCACTTGCCGCGATAGTCTTATTTGGCCCCCGAGGTCCGATGGCCTTGCCGGCTCCGGAAGTGATGGCGGCCCCAGAGGCCGGTGCCGGGAATCCCTTTACGGCGGGAAGTGGCGCGACAAAGCCCGGTCATCGTCTGCCGGAAATGGGATGTGGAGCCATGATGAACCAAAAATAAGGGGCATCGACTCAGATCAGGCTGTGCAGCTTGTCCTTGAGTGACCATACCCAGAAAGCGATGACGCCAAGTCCCAGTATGATGCCCAGCTTTCGGTGCCTTGCCACGGAGACGGCACCTGCGTGTTGAGGTTTCATACCGGTAATCATCGATGTAACCAGATTTTGACGGTGCACCAAGCTGCTGGCTCCGACTCCGAATATATGCAGAGCGACCAGCAGTAGCATCAGGTTGGAGGCGCCTTCATGGATTTCTTCCAGCATGGGCCAATCCACATCTTCATAAATCAATATCCCGCTGAGGGTTGCCCCCAATCCGCTCAAGAGCAGCAAAAGGATTGAAATGCCGCCGGCCGGATTGTGTCC
>CAYFOC010000167.1:0-4071 GCA_964344615.1 uncultured Methylococcus sp. | reverse complement strand
TCGTCAGCCTCTTCCTGCAACACGATCCTGCGTTACCAGAATCAACTGTTGAGCGCTGAATAACAGCACTGTCAGACAGATAAACGCGCCTGTCCGTTTGCCCAATCGGTATGGACGGTAACGGGTGCCGTCTAATTTCAAAACCCACCAATCCCCTAACGGAAAGAAAGGGGAATCTGAGCCCCCTTCCCTTTTCCAACTCCTGATGACTATGTGCCCTAATGGACCATCTAACGACTATGGCGTGACTGAAGCCTCTGGCTGCTTCGTTGGGGTAGCGGAATTCTCCGCTTCAGGCTTTGCCGCCTTATCCTTGTCACTGCTAGATGAGGATTCTGACGCTTTTTTCGCAACTCTTGCGACAGCGAGCGCAGGACATCCCGCAAGTGATACAAAAACTGGCAACGATGCCAACAAAACAGCGACCTTCGTGTAATTCCTCATCGTTCTCTCTCCAGATTCAGGTTATTTCTTTGCTCATCGGTCTATAGGACCACTCCCGCCCCAGCCTAACATTTTAGGGATACTTCAATACCCAAATTCCGCAATGCAATTGGTCGGTTTGGGATTCAGTGCAATCAAACGATGATCAAGTACCACGCACTGGGCACATTGCTGAAAGCCTCCAAAGAAATCGCCTCAGACTGGGGGATTTTCAGAGTTTGTGAATGAAGAGACGAAGCGCCGAGCTAAATGCGATCTATAGAGGATGCTGGAACTCTGTTTTCGTCCATCTCTAAATCATTATCTGGGTCGCATTGATCGATCAAAGCCAATGCACTGCGCGATGCCGAGCCCCAGGACGACGGCGCCCCCTCGAGGGCTAAGCTATATCGCACACAGGTGCGTCATTTCATTGGGTTTCAAGCACCATGAGGCACAAACCCCAACTGTAACAGCCGAAGCTAAAGGGCAATCCATGTCTGGCATGGTGATTGCATAACGAGCGATGAGCATTAGTGTGTCTCAGCCTCTCTTTATATGCGGTTGTTGTTGCGACCTCCGGGAACAACCGCTTTTTTGGAGCAGCAGATGGATGTTATCAGTTCGATTGCAATCATAAACAACGGGCAACAGCTCTTTTCTCCAGGATTTCTGGAGATTCTGCGATTTTGTTCTCACATTCAGAATCCTAGCCTGCATGATGTCCGGGCGTTGACTGCTATCTACCGATGTATTCGACGGAGCCTTAACGACCGGGAAAAACGATACACGGCCAAGATTCTTGGGTTGATGCGATTCGCTGCGTCGTAAAACTGATGGACCGATAGCTTCGGCGATCGTGGCAAGTTCAGCTGACCATAGGTCAAACGTGCTTGTAGGCTCGCTGAATCAGAAACCCCTGAACGGGCGAGGTCTTCTTTCGAATTTCATCTTGATGCCTATTGTTATTCGGGCGCCATTTTAATTCTGATCTATTTAACCGTGAGGACTTGCAAATGAACCAACTGACCGCGCTTTCGTTAAGCATAGGAGTGCTTTCAGGTATTGCTACTTTTTTTGCCGTAGGTCCAGCCGCTGGCGTGTTTTTCATCTGGGCGGCAACAATTGCTTGGGCTGCTTTCTATTTGCTTGGTGCGAATGATGATGCGGTAAAAAACACCATCGTCAATGGCATATTTGGTGTCTTCATGGCCTGGATTACGGCACTTCTAATTCTGAAGATAGAGCCTGATGTATCAATTGGTGTCGAAGTGGCTACCGCGTTAATCGTGGCCCTTGTGGTGATCGTTTTGTGTCTCTCAGCCAAGCTTCCCGCGTTTGCAGTTATCCCCGTAGGGGTTCTCGGATATTCCTCCACGTTCGCTTATCTGTTACAGACCCCCGACATTCTCAGCTTCGATATCCTTCTGAGTAAAAATGCTTCAAATCCATTGTTGGTTATCTCTGCATCCTTCATTTTTGGGGCCGTTTTTGGGCACCTTTCTAAGGAACTTGCTGCTCGATTAGAAAATCTTCCATTGATGATTAGGAAAAAATAAAGCTGCATCAACACCCATCCATCTTTTAGATGGCTTACATTTTTTTATGGGGCAAGGGTCGTGAATACGACCCTTGGAGTTTATCGAATTCAGTTGGATTTATTTGACCCGCCAGACATTTCAGCTCCACAGGACATCTCTTTTGAATCGGGCATCTTTTCTTGGGTTTTCTGCAGTTCCTTGGCCCTGAACGGATTCCTGTCCATGCTCGCCCTGTCTTCTTCCGGGGTTTTGAAATGTTTAGCATGACCGGGGTTAAGTAACATTAGTCCACCCAGTCCGCTGACGGTCAATAATGAAACCAGAAGAGTCATCCAAAAGGGAACCACTCGACCAAGCATGCAGCGTTCACCAATGACGCAGTCCTTGAAAAAGAGGAATGAAAACCAGATAAGGATGGCAATATTGAGTAGCGTGAAAACTGGCATGAAGATGAGCAGCTTTTCAGGCGGCATCATTGCGACAATCATGGATCCCATAGTTCCTCCCATGACGGCAGACATCAAGGCTTGAGTGATCGCCATGGGGCCACAGCACCAAGCTGTGCCTACGCCTAGCAATGTCCCAAGCCCAACACCAACAAGAGCCCCCATAAAGTAACCATCGGTTGCCCCGATGACCCCTCCTGTCATCATTCCCACCTGCATTCCCACCGTCATGCCGATCATCATGCTGATCATGTGATTCGTGCTCGCATAACGATAGCTTCTTAAGTAGCCAATCATGACCACAAGAGAAACAACGCTGACATCCAGATAAAAGATCCACCAACCGAATTTCTCCAAAAGGTTAGGATCACGCTGAAACCATAATGCTTCGGCCAGCACTTCAAAGACCAAAAGCACTGCGATGGTTATGATTCCGTTACGGGTTTGCGCAAATAGAAGTTTCTTTCCGAGGGTTTGGGCGCTGAACGAATCATGTATTGGGGCGCTAATGGCGGGGTTGCCAGTAAGTACCCCTTGAGGGATCTCTTGACTGGCATCATGAGGCACTACCGCGTGTTTGACCCCGTTGATCTCGATATTTGCGATTCTATGAAAACCATCTAAATCAAAACGCACAGTCGTTATGCCGACCTCGTTTTGTTCGCGGGATTTGTGATCATGCCCATGTTGATGATGATGCTCGTCCATACCTGTGACTCCAATTAAAGCTGGATGGCTACCAGCATTTCCTGTGCCACGACACTTGAATGTGCTCCTTGCCTGATGTGGGCCATGCTCGCGGTATAGACATCCAGTGAATCGTGGACGCTTGTAAGTCATATAACTCACATCAAGCGCCATATAACCAAATGCGCGCAAGGTATGACGTTATGAGTGGCCAGTAAAAAAATCAAAAATCTCGATACCGCGTGGATTTTTTGTGCAGCCTGGCGTTTTGGCATTGAGCTTGCTCATACGGGATGCCATTTTGGCAAATAACAACAAAGCCAAGGAGTTTGAATGAACGCGCACCAGCAATCCTGTATAGACGCCTGCCAAGCCTGCATCGTAGCCTGTGAAGAATGTGCCAGCGAGTGCCTTGATCATCCCGAACATATGTCGGCATGCATCAAAACTTGCATCGAATGCATTGAATTTTGCAGGCTCTGCATCTCCCTAATGGCGCGCAAATCTAAATTCTGCGCTGCATTTTGTGAACTCTGCGCCAAGGTTTGTCTGGCCTGCGCAGAGGCTTGTGAAAAGCACGGAAACCACCACGCCTGCTGCAAGAATTGCGCGGAAGCTTGCCGAGCCTGTGCAGCCGCCTGCTCTGCCTGCTGCTAAGCGAAGAACTATCTCCAGTTTAAAAGGGGCGCTGGCGCCCCTTTTTTACAATTTGCAGATTGAAAATGGTGGAGACATTCTCGCGACTCCCGTAACTCTCACTGAATGGCGTGGCACGTCAGCGGTTGATCAATCAATTTTGATTTAGCGTGCACAGGCAAAGAGCACGCCTCGATATATCACCGCCGTTTAGATGTTGGCTATGAACAGCTTTTAGAAGAGAGAAATATTGACGCATCCACACCTTGGCCTGTTTTTTGCAGATTATTCGGCTTTGTGGCTGGTTAGGTAAGTCCCTCTTGATTGGAAGAGGCGGC
>CAYFOC010000166.1:1297-4074 GCA_964344615.1 uncultured Methylococcus sp. | reverse complement strand
CGGTTCTGATCAATGGTGAATCCGGAACAGGGAAGGAATTGGTTGCCAAGGCCTTACACAGGCACAGCCCCAGAGCCAATCAGCCATTTATTGCGTTAAATATGGCAGCCATACCTCGAGATCTTCTCGAGTCGGAGCTTTTTGGCCATGAGCGCGGGTCCTTTACAGGAGCACAGGCTCGTCGAGCCGGGCGGTTTGAGCAAGCCGATGGCGGAACTTTGTTTCTGGATGAAATCGGGGATATGCCGGCAGAGCTTCAGACCAGGTTGCTCAGGGTGCTGGCCGATGGTGAATTTTTCCCAATCGGTGCGCATGCGCCGGTCAAGGTCGATGTCAGAATCATTGCCGCAACCCATCAAAACCTTGACCAGTTGGTCGCCGAGGGACGTTTTCGCGAGGATCTTTATCATCGATTGAACGTCATTCGCGTTCATTTGCCCCCCCTTCGTGAGCGACGACAGGACATACCGTTACTCCTCAAGCACTTTTTGGTTCAGGCCAGCAGCGAAATTAAGGCAGAAACCAAGATGCTGCGGCCGGATGTAGAGGAATTTCTTTGTACGCTGGACTGGCCCGGTAATGTCCGTCAGCTTGAAAATACCTGCCGCTGGATCACCGTCATGGCGGCCGGGAAGGACGTTCATCTCGACGACTTGCCGCCGGAGTTGCTGCAAGGTTCAAAGGATACTCCGGCCATTGTCGGTGAAGGTGACTGGCTGGATGCATTGCGGGGCTGGATTGAGGAGGAAATTCGGCAGGGACGCTCCAACATTGCGAAGGAAGCCATTGAGTCTGCAGAAAGTATCCTGATTCGCACGGCCCTTGGGGTAACCCGCGGAAGGCGGCAGGAGGCAGCAAAACTTTTGGGGTATGGGCGTAACACGCTGACCCGGAAAATAGCGGAACTCAAGCTCGACGTCTGAACGATTCTGGAAACCCGGTATTGCCTTCCGGTGACCGAAAGACACGCCGTCAAAATGCGATAATAGAGCCCTTAGCCTTTGGTGGGAGGCGTCTTTGATGCTTCCGCCGTAGGGCAGGGATGGACCTTGCCATATCGCAACGGTCTGCCTCTTTCACTAGGAGGCGGCATCCCGTGTTCTTCATGTTTCAGCCAAGACGCCCATGCCCAACAGACACCTGACTCGAAGCGAACCAACCCCTGCACTGACCGAAACCCGCCCCCTTGGCATGAAGGCCAAGGACATTGCTGCCGGTGTTTCAGATCACTTCAACCACACGCTCGGCCGTGACCGGTCCTGCAAGTCGACGCATTACACCTACACCGCGCTGGCTCTGACCGTGCGTGATCGTTTAATGGAACGGCTTAAGAATACCCAACAGGCTTATCGGGAGACCGACAGCCGCAGGGCCTATTACCTTTCTCTCGAATTCCTGATGGGCAGAGCGCTTCGCAACGCTATGCTCAATTTGGGGCTGGATGCGCAAACACAGAAGGCTTTGGATCAGCTTGGGCTGGATCTTGAAGAACTCGCTGACATTGAAAATGATGCGGGTCTTGGCAATGGCGGACTCGGTCGTCTTGCCGCCTGTTTCCTCGACAGCTGCGCCTCGCTTCAACTCCCGGTCACCGGCTACGGGATCCGCTACGAATATGGCATGTTCCGTCAGTTGATTGAGTCCGGGTACCAGCTTGAGGAACCGGACCACTGGTTGAGAAACGGCCATGTCTGGGAACAGGAAAGGCCTGAGCTCACGACACGCATCCTGTTTGGTGGGCGCACGGTCATGGATGAACGTCAACGCGTCCGGTGGATCGATACCCAGGACGTTCTTGCCGTGCCCTACGATGTGCCGGTTCCGGGCTATGAGAATGGGACGGTCAATACACTTCGCCTGTGGAAGGCGGCGGCAACGGATGAGTTCGGCCTGAGCGAGTTCAATGCTGGCGACTATACCGAAGCGGTCAGATCCAAGAACATGGCCGAAAACATCACGATGGTCCTGTACCCGAATGATGCGAGCGAAAATGGCAAGGAACTCCGTTTACGGCAGCAGTATTTCTTGGCCAGTGCCAGTCTTCAGGATGTGGTCAGAACATGGGTTCACCATCACGGAAGCGACTTCTCGCATTTCGCTGAAAAGAACGTTTTCCAGCTGAATGACACGCATCCGACCATCGCCGTTGCGGAGCTGATGAGGATCCTGGTGGATGAACACCACGTGCCTTGGGACAAGGCGTGGGAGATTACCCGTTCGACCATGGCGTACACCAACCATACCTTGCTTCCTGAGGCTTTGGAGAAATGGCCGGTACGTCTTTTCCGCCAACTCCTTCCGCGTCTTCTTGAGATCATTTTCGAGATCAATGCCGGCTTCTTGCGTGAAGTAGAGGCTCGCTGGCCTGGTGATCATGAGCGTCTGGCTCGAATGTCCCTGATCGAAGAGGGATGGGAGCAGCAAGTCAGAATGGCCTATCTTGCGATTGTCGGAAGCTTCTCGGTGAATGGTGTGGCCGCACTTCACTCAGATCTTCTGGTGAAGGGGATGTTCAGCGATTTTTACGCGTTATGGCCCTCCAAATTCAACAATAAGACGAACGGGATCACTCCCCGTCGTTGGTTGGCATCGGCCAACCCGGATCTCGCAAAACTCCTCGATAAGACCATCGGCAAGGAGTGGGCCCGTGATCTCAGTGAATTGTCCAAATTAAAGCCCTATGCCGAGGATGCTGCCTTCAGGAAAGCATGGCGCCGGGTCAAGCATGAAAACAAGCTTCGACTGGTCCGCTATGCTGAGGCGGAAACAGGCATCAC
>CAYFOC010000166.1:0-1197 GCA_964344615.1 uncultured Methylococcus sp. | reverse complement strand
TATCTCCCGAATTATCGGGTAACGGCAATGGAGTCCATTTGTCCAGGTACTGATCTTTCTGAGCAGATCTCGACGGCCGGTAAGGAGGCATCGGGTACGGGGAACATGAAGTTCATGTTGAATGGCGCCATGACTATCGGAACCCTTGATGGGGCCAATATTGAAATCCGCGAGGAAGTCGGTGAGGAAAACTTCTTCCTTTTCGGCCTGACGGCGGATGAGGTCGAGGCAAAGCATGGTCACTATGACCCAGTGTCGATCATTCGATCGAATGAGGACTTTGCCCGGGTCATGGGCCTCCTGGAAGCCGGTTTCTTTAACCCTGAAGAGCCTGGGATTTTCGATTTTGTCATCGACTCCATCAAGTCGCCTTCCGATCCCTGGATGACAGCAGCAGACTTCGGTGCCTATGTAGAGGCTCAGCGAAGAGCTGCTGAGGCTTTCAGGGACGAGGAAGGTTGGACGCGGATGAGCATTCTCAACACCGCCTCGGCCGGTAAGTTTTCATCGGACCGGACGATTCTTGAGTACAACAAGGACATCTGGAAGCTCAAGGCTGTAAAACCTCTTGGTGCTTAAGCTCGGTGCTGGACGTTGTTCTTTATGAGCCGGAGATCCCACCGAATACGGGGAATATCATCCGGCTCTGCGCCAATACCGGTGCGACGCTTCACCTGATCGAACCGCTTGGTTTCGCCCTTGACGATACAAGGCTGAAACGAGCGGGCCTTGATTATCACGAGTATGCGGAGGTCAAGACTTACCCAAGTCTTGAAGCCTATCTGGAGAGTGCTAAGCCTCCCCGGCTTTTTGCATTTTCAACGCACGGAAAACGCCTTTATACCGAGCCTTCGTTTGCTCCTGGAGATGCGCTCCTATTTGGCCCGGAAACACGAGGGTTGCCCAGAAACCTTCTGGATAGCCTTTCATACGAGCAATTCCTGACCATTCCGATGCGTCCTGGTGGTCGCAGTCTTAATCTTTCCAATGCGGTCGCCTTGGTGGTCTATGAAGCCTGGCGCCAACTGGATTTTTCCGGGGCCGTATAGTTTCTTTGTGCTAGGCTCTGGGCATTTCCTGCTCTGACGTGAAGACCATGATCAAGCCACATGATTCGTATCGTACATTTCTGCTGATGCTCTTGGCTTACATGGTGTCGTTTCCTCTCTTGGAACAAGCGGGCCTGATTGGAAAGGC
>CAYFOC010000165.1:0-4250 GCA_964344615.1 uncultured Methylococcus sp. | reverse complement strand
GGCCGGATGAACCGATACATCCTGATGGAAGATCTCAAGATCATTCGATCCATTCTCCCCCCAAGCTCCATGGACGCATCGATGGATCATCTGATCAGCGCTGACCGGGCCATTGTGCTGTTCCGAAAGCTATGGCGAAAGAAACTATCCGAAGCTGTAGGCGGGAACGCGTAATGTCGTTGCGAGCGATATTCGGTTGGATCCTCATCGTATTTCTGGTCGGAGCTTGCGGCGCGATGATGGAGGATGAAGCCAAATCACGCCTTCGGGCGGCAGTGGCGCCATTTAACATCACCGCATCCTTCAAGTCATGGCATCTCGATCCTATGCAAAGGGCCGTGATTGTCGAGGGACTGAGTCTTGGAGATTCTTTTGGATCTTTCTTTACGTCTGAAGCGCTGCATCTCGTATTCGATGGCCTGAGCCTCGAAGATGGTTTGCATCTCAAATATGCTGTGGAACTGATGCAGCCACACATGACGCTCTCCCAAGACAGCGAAGGCATCTTTCATGTTGGACCCTGGCCCTTGGTGAAGAGCCCATCACACCACTCGCCCCACCTCTTTCCCCGAGGGATTGGCCTTGTGGGAGCCCGCATCAGCTTTCGCAGTGACAGCTACCCGGCACCGTCTGAAGAGATCATCAAGGATCTCGCGGGATATGCCCGGATGGATGTGACCTTCGGAGTCATCAAGGCCGAACTGTCGTTCAAGGACCCGGAACAGGGACATTACCGAATACGCGCCTCTCGCTCTTCGCTTGCAGAGGGGATGGACGTCCACGTCAGCCTTGCCAAGGCGCACCCCTCGACCCTGTCGCGCAGGCTTTCCCCTCTTCCTGCTCACGTCATTCTGGATGGGGAAATCAGCGGAGAGATCGCCCTTGAGACTGACCCACACTCCTTCGAGCCTGTCTCGCTGGATCTTGAAAACCTGGCTCTTGATCACGTGATCCTTGCCTCCAACGTTCCAACGCTTCATGAATACGCCATGGAGCATCTCGAGATTCGAAGACTCATCGGTGCGCCCCTCAAACGAACATATCGCATCGAAGGGCTGGAACTTCGGAACTTCGACTCTGCACGTCTCAAGATCGCCTCCGTCACTGCCCCCCACTTCGAGGCGGGGGAACCCGGAACCCCCATGCCCGACGACATGATCGTCTTCACCGGGATCCTCCACGACACCACCCAGGCAAAGAGCCTCAAGCTGGCTGCACCTGTCATTGAGGAAGGAGACAGACGGTTTCACTTTGATCACATGACGGTCAGTGAAATCGAGGGTCCTAAAGTCACCTCATCTGAAATACGACTCAGCGATATCATTTTCGATGGCGGCCAGCGAACCCTTGCGGCCAGCAAGATTGAAAGCACGGCCCTTGAAGGGGGATTCGGCTTCTTGCGCGATGTCAATGCGGACGGGCTTCATCTATCGTTTCCCGATGATCGCCTGACCCTGAAAGCCATTCGTTTTGGCGAAAACCATACCCAGGCCTTTCAAGCTATGGGTGGTCTTGCCGAAGGTCTCGACTGGAGCTGGCTTTCAAAGAGTCTGTCCATCGAACGGGTCGTACTGAACGATACCCGCTATCAGAACCTGGTCATGAAGCGGCTAGAGGGCCGGCAGAGTGCTTTGGACCTCACCACACATGAACTCACCATCGGCCAATTGATCGGGACTGATGGGAAAGTGATGGCGCATCAGAATATCGCCGAACCGGAACTCAGCGTTCGGGGCATCACGCTATCCGACTATCACTCGGATCCGGTTGGCGAACACTGGGATGCAGGAGGGGTCAGGATCTCAAATGCGCATATGGATTGGGTCATCTACCCGGACAATCATCTCGAGATCAAGGGGCTTCGGAGCGGCGTGGGTCAATCAGGTGAAAAGTCCACGTCGAGCGAAAAGAAGTCCTGGACCTATCAGATCAAAACCCTGTCTCTGGATGATTCGGACCTTACATTGACAGATCTTGGCACCAAGCCCTCGACCTCTATCGGACTGTCCCACCTTACGCTCACCGCAGATGACCTCAACAACCATGCCAATGACGATACCGATCTCTATGCGGAGGCCGATATCGGGCGCAAGGGCCATATTCGACTTTCAGGGCGTCTTGCGAAGCAGCCTTTGTCCGGGTTCATCCGCTTTGACCTGACTCACCTCCATCTGCCGACCTTTTCGCCCTATTGGGATGCCCTCACCGCGCTTAAATTGCGCCGAGGTCACCTCGATGTGGTGGGCGAACTATGCATCATCCCAGGGGAACCTCGTCATTACGAATTTGCAGGTGATGCCCACCTTGAGGGCCTTGAAGCCTTGAATGAAGACACGGGTGAGAAGATTGTTGCCCTCGAGTCATTGATCCTCGATGACATGGACTTCAGTTCGCATCCGAAGCACTTTTCAACCCGGGTCATTGATTTCGACCAGGCCTATCTTCATCTGGTGCTTGATGAAAATCATCACCTGAATCTCAAGAAACTCTTCAGGGTTGAGGATGAATCGGCGGTACCTTCGGAGTTCAAGGACCTGCATATGGCGCCCTCACCGGTGACGGAACTCCCCTACGCCTCTGTCCGACTCCTTAAATTTCGGGACAGCCGGCTGGATTTCACCGATCTTGGAATGGATCCTGTCCTTGCCACCACCATACGGGATCTCGAAGGCACCTTGTCTGGCCTTTCATCCCGAAAGGACGCGACGACCACCGTGGACCTCAAAGGAAAGATCAACCGCAATTCGCCCGTGCTACTTTCAGGAAGCGTAAAACCCCTGGATTACCATGACCACACGGATATCAAGCTGGACTTCACGGGTCTCAACCTCACTGGATTTCCGCAGTATGCGGGTCGTTTCTCCGGCTATCGGATTGAGCGAGGCAAATTGAATCTCGATCTTGGGTATCAAATCGAAAAATCGGACATGACCGTGGATTACAAGGCCATGATCGATCGGTTGACCTTGGGTGAAAAACTGGACAATAACACCCCGATTTTCGTTGATCTCGCCCTTTGGCTGCTGAAGGATCCGCAGGGGAACCTCGATATAGATCTACCCGTCTATGGGGATCTTGAAAATCCCAGCTACGATCGCAAGGATCTCTATGTCCAAGCCTTTTTCCACCTCTTCGAAAAGGTCTTTTCCACGCCTGCCAATCTGGTGCAGAACTTCATTCTCCCGACCGATCAGCTCAGCTCGATCATTCCGTTTGAACCTGGGCAAAGGGATTTTGATCATGCCCTTGCACAGGAACTGTCGGCCATGGTCGATGCCTATCGGGCGAATGAAGGCGGAATCATCGAGATCACGCCGAAATCGAACCCCACCGAGGATCGAAGGGCCCTTGCCACCCAGGGACTGATCCAAAAACTCAAGGAGTCTTATGTCAGAACCCAACGAAATGCGGGTATCGCGACACTTTCCGCACGGCTCATCGATCTTCCGGAAGAAGCCCTTGGGGAAGAGTTTGAAGCGTACTGCCGGGAAAAGTACCCCGAATTGATCGCTGGATTCCCCGAAGCATCGCACGCAGCACTCAGTCGAGAGCATCGGGATCAGCTGTGGCATAAAACCATTGATGAGTGGCACGTCGAACCCGATCGTCTTGAGGATCTAGCAGAGGAACGCGCTTATTCCATCCGTCAGCAGCTGATTAACGAAAGTCATCTGGAGGGGGATAATATCTACCTGAAGCCTGCAGACCTGAATGCTACAGAAACCCCGATCATTGTTCCCATCGACTACAGCGCAGACTAATCGAGCCCATCATGCTTGAAGATGAAGAGATCATTTGCCCGTGTAGCGGCACGCGCGTGGGTCGACTCAAGATCCGTTTTCAGGATGGACTTAGAACGCTCGAAGCACTGGCCGATGCCACAGGCGTCTGTACCGGTTGTGCAGGTTGCGAAGCGGATGTCGTCGAACTGATTGCACACCTTGAGGCCAATAATCCTCTGGATAAACCCGTGCAACATACAGGTTCAGCCGATCATCCGTGCGACGAGGTAAATGACCATGTCTAAACGTATAGCCGGCATCTTCTCTTTCATGACACTGACCCTCACGCTTGTGCTGACGCCTCTGACGATCGCGGCCGCAGGGCATGGTGGTCACGGCGGACATCGCGGCGGGGGCGGGTTTGGGGGTCACGGATTCCAGGGCCCTATGCATGGTTTTGGGGGTCACCCCGGCTTCGGCCATCATCCGGGTTATTGGGGAGGCCATCCGGGTGGCTGGGGCTCCTAT
>CAYFOC010000164.1:0-4255 GCA_964344615.1 uncultured Methylococcus sp. | reverse complement strand
CAGCAACTGGTCATCAATACCGTCGATTTCGCGACGGATGTCTGAAAGTATCTTCTGATCGTCAGGACGGTTCATAGCCAAGTATCCGGAACTTCGTTCAACCGTGGCGACTTTCAAAATCGCTCATGAAGGCCACCAGTTCTTTTACCCCTTCAAACGGCATTGCATTGTAAAGGCTAGCCCTGAAACCACCGACCGAGCGATGACCCTCAAGATTAACCAGACCCGCGGTTCTGGCCTCACTGATGAACTTCGCCTCAAGATCTGGCCGCGCAATGGTGAAAGGTATGTTCATCCGGGATCTTGATGATGTAGACACCGGGTTGGAGAAAAGCTGAGAGGCGTCGATGGTTTTGTAGAGCAACTCCGACTTGCGACGACTCTCACCTTCCATGTAAGCCACCCCACCCTGCTCTTCAACCCAGCCGAGAACAAGATCAAGCAGATACCAAGGGTAAGTCGGGGGAGTGTTCAACATCGAATGGTTTTTGGCCTGGATGCCGTAGTCCAGTACCGACGGCGTCATCTTCGATGCACGTCCAATCAGATCGTCCCGAACAATGACCAGGGTAATCCCCGATGGACCCATGTTTTTTTGCGCACCGGCGTAGATCAAGCCGAAACGTTCAACCTCAATCTGCCGTGACAGGATATTCGAGGACATGTCGCAGACGAGAGGAGCGGAACCAGTTTCGGGTATCCCATTAAACTCGACACCCCCTATGGTTTCATTATCCGTATAGTGAACGTAATCCACCGCCCCCGTAGGCTTCCATTCTGAAGCATCTGGCGTCCGGGCAAAGCCGATTGACTCTGTTGATGCGGCAATGACTGGTTCTGCAATGAAGCGAGCCGCTTCTTGAATGGCCTTTGTGGACCATATTCCAGTATTCACATAAGCCGCACGACCTTGAGCGCTGCTGAGATTGAGCGGTATAGCTGCAAACTGCGCTGTCGCGCCTCCCTGCATGAAGAGAATCTGATAGTGCTCAGGAACCGAAAGAAGACGCCTAATTTTGGCCTCTGACGCTTCCGCGATTGCCTCGTACGCGTCGGTACGATGACTCATTTCCATGACCGACATGCCGGTACCGGCGTAATCCAGAAGTTCGTCTCGAGCCCGCTCTAAGACTGCCAGGGGCAAGGTTGAGGGCCCGGCACTAAAATTAAAGACCCTCATGTCGCAGAACCATCGGGAACGTCAACCTCATCAAGATCACCGTCACCATCCGCGCATTCATCGTCGAGACCTTCGATATAGGGGATGCGATCGACTCCGACGACTTTCTCGTCCTCTGAAAGCTTGATGACGGTCACACCCTGAGTGTTACGACCCAGCTCACGGATCTCTTCTACGCGGGTTCTGACCAGAGTGCCGCCGTCTGTGATCAACATGATTTCATCGTTACCATCGACAAGGACCGCAGCGACAACCCCGCCATTACGATCACTGGTCTGAATCGCGATCACACCTTGTCCGCCACGACGGTGAATCGGGAAATCGCTGATTGGTGTTCGCTTTCCGAAACCATTTTCAGTGATGTTGAGGACAGATCCCTCCGTCCCGATAATCAGACCGATGATGTCTTGATTTTCGAGGAGGGTCATCCCCCTGACGCCAGTTGCCCCGCGACCCATGACGCGTACGTCTTCTTCGTTGAAGCAGACTGCCTTTCCTGAATTGCTGAAAAGCATGACGTTCTGTTTTCCATCCGTCACCGCCACATCGACCAGTCGATCATCTTGGCGCAGATCGATCGCAATCTTTCCGGTTGAGCGAGGACGTTCGAATTCACGGAGGGAGACTTTCTTGACGATGCCAGAACCGGTTGCCATGAAGACAAAATGTCCATCATCGAACGTTTTGATGGGAAGTATCGCGTTGATCTTCTCTCTTTCCTCCAGAGGAAGGAGATTGACGAAAGGCCGACCGCGGGCAGTTCGACTCGACACAGGCAATTCGTAGACCTTGAGCCAGTAGACCTTACCAACACTGGAGAAGCAAAGGATCGTGTCATGCGTATTAGCCACGATCAGCTTTTCGATGTAATCCTCTTCTTTCATCGTCGTCGCCGTCTTTCCTCGACCACCACGGCGCTGTGCACGGTAGGAGGTCAATGGCTGAGACTTGACGTAACCCTCGTGGGAAACCGTCACGACCATGTCTTCTTCGGTGATGAGATCCGCGCGCGTCAGATCAAGATAATCGGTGATGATGCGGGTTCGACGGGTATCACCAAATTGTTCACGAATGACCAACAACTCATCACGAATCACCTCCATGAGGCGGATATCGCTACCAAGGATGGCGAGCAACTCATCAATGCGCTTCAGGATTTCGCCATACTCGGCGATGATCTTGTCCTGTTCGAGGCCGGTCAAACGATGCAGGCGAAGATCTAGAATGGCTTGAGCCTGTTCTGGCGACAACAGATATCCGCGCTCACTCAGCCCGTACTCAGGGGCCAGCGTTTCAGGACGTGAACGAGAAGCATCTTCCGCTCGCTCAAGAAGATCGGCGACGATGCCAGGGACCCAATGACGCGACAGCAGGCGTTCCTTGGCGATGGAGGGACTGGGAGATGTCTTGATCTGCTCGATCACTTCATCGATGTTGGCCAATGCAACAGCGAGCCCTTCCAAGATGTGTGCACGATCCCGCGCCTTGCGAAGATCAAACAGGGTTCTGCGGGTGACAACCTCACGACGGTGATCAATAAAGGCCGCAAGGATCTCGCGCAGATTCAGACACCTAGGGCGACCGTCAATCAGTGCGACCATATTGATGCCGAAGACATTCTGCATCGCGGTCTGCTGATAGAGATTGTTCAGAATGACTTCCGGAACTTCCCCGCGCTTGAGCTCGATCACCATCCGCATCCCGTCCTTGTCGGACTCGTCACGGAGCCCCGAAATGCCTTCAAGCTTCCCTTCCTTGGCAAGCTCTGCGATTTTTTCCATCAACCGAGCCTTGTTGACCTGATAGGGAAGCTCGTTGACGATAATGCTGGTTCGTCCGTTCGTCTCCTCGAACTCACATTGAGCTCGAAGGTAAATTCGGCCACGACCCGTCAGGTAGGCCTCACGAATGCCGGATGCGCCATTGATGATGCCTGCCGTGGGGAAATCGGGCCCCGGAATAATCGCCATCAGGTCTTCGATTGTCGCGTTGGGATCTTCAATGAGATGAAGACAGGCGTCGACGACTTCCGTCAGATTGTGCGGCGGAATGTTGGTGGCCATACCCACCGCAATACCTGCAGAGCCATTCACCAGAAGGTTCGGTACTCGCGTCGGCAGGACCGAAGGCTCACGTTCGGATTCGTCGTAATTCGGCGTGAAATTGACGGTTTCCTTTTCGAGGTCTGCGAGCAATTCATGCGCGATTTTCGACATGCGCACTTCGGTGTAACGCATCGCAGCAGGAGGATCACCATCGACTGACCCGAAATTCCCCTGACCGTCGATGAGCATATAGCGCAGCGAAAAGGGCTGTGCCATTCGAACAATCGTGTCATAGACCGCCGAGTCACCATGTGGATGGTATTTACCGATGACGTCACCCACCACACGAGCAGACTTCTTGTAAGGCTTGTTCCAGTCATTGCCCAGTTCGTGCATAGCATAAAGCACCCGACGATGGACCGGCTTGAGACCATCCCGGACATCCGGTAAGGCACGCCCCACGATAACGCTCATGGCGTAATCGAGGTAGGACTGCCGCATCTCGTCTTCAAGATTTACAGCAATGACTTCTTTGGCGAATGTTGACATCGTCTTGGGATTTCCCGGGAGGAGAACAAAGGTTGTCGAGGCACACTCGAATTATACCCGCCGATCCAAGACACCCTTGTTGGGGTGCCTTGGATCACATCAGTGGCAGATATTATTCAGAAGCGGATGATCGACTGGCTTTCTTGCGCTCATGCTCAAGAAGAAGCTTCTTACGGATACGGATCGTTTTCGGGGTGACCTCGACCAGCTCATCGTCATCGATGAATTCAAGGGCCTGCTCAAGACTCATGCGAATCGGAGTGGTCAGGAGGATGTTTTCGTCCGTTCCTGCTGCCCGGATATTCGTCAACTGCTTCGCCTTGGTCGGATTGACCACCAGATCGTTGTCTCTGGAGTGAATGCCGATGACCATGCCTTCATAGACTTCAGTTCCATGATCAATGAACATGCGACCACGATCTTGGAGATTGAAGAGCGCATAGCCCAGAGCCTTGCCCGCAACCATTGAGATCATGACGCC
>CAYFOC010000163.1:0-4288 GCA_964344615.1 uncultured Methylococcus sp. | reverse complement strand
AGGCCGAGGAATATCGGCGGACCAGCCGAATCGCATTGCCGTCAATGAATTCGAGGGCACACGGTACGGCGGGCTGAGCCATGATGCCGGCGATGGCTTTAGCGGCTGCGGTCACATCCCGATAGACCGCGCGGATGGTCTTCTGGGATTGCGGCAGCGGGGTGACCTTGAGGGTGGCTTCCGTGATGATTCCAAGCGTCCCCTCCGATCCGATCATCAGACGGGTCAGGTCAAAGCCGACAACGCCCTTGGTGGTGAAGACGCCGAGCCGAAGTTCTTCTCCGCCGCCGGTAATCACCCGAAGCCCGAGCGTATTTTCCCGGGGCGTTCCGTATTTCACGGCCTTTGGGCCGGCTGAATTGTAGGCAAGGTTTCCGCCGATGCTGCAGAAGGCGGCACTGGTCGGATCCGGTGGCCAGAAAAACCCGTGAGGCTTCAGAAAGTCCTGGACCGCCTGATTGGTGATCCCGGGTTCAACGACAAGGAAGCGGTTGTCTCTCGAAAATTCAAGGATCTGGTCCATGCGTTCGAACGAGGCAATGATGCCGTTTCGAAGGGGGACGGTGGCTCCGGTCGTTCCGGTCCCGCGACCTCTGGCCGTCAGCGGAATCTTCTCCTCATTGCAGAAGCGAACCAGGGCGAGGGTTTCTTCATGATTGAGGGGAAACACCACGGCATCGGGAAGTCTTTGTCGCTTGCTGTTGTCGTACCCATAGACCCAGCAATCCGCGGGATCCGTCAGAACGCGATCTGTACCAAAAATGCTCTCAAGGGTCTCGATGTGTTGCGCGGTCAGCGGCATCGGCGTCACTCTCCGAACAGTTGAAGGTCAATCAGATCACAGAGGCAATGCGTGATCACCAGATGGACCTCCTGAATTCGGGCGGTTGAATCTGAAGGAACACGAATCTCGATATCGCTTTCCCGAAGCAAGGGCGAAAGAGGTCCGCCATCCTTTCCGGTCATGGCAAGGATCGTCATGTCCCGGTCATGGGCCGCAGAGACGGCGCGCAGGAGATTTTTGGAATTCCCGCTGGTGGTGTAGATCACCAGCACATCGTTGGCATGACCCAAGGCCCGGATTGGCTTCGCGAAGATTTCCTCAAATTCATAATCATTGGCAATCGAGGTCAACGCGGCGACGTCCCCGGTCAGGGCAATGGCCGGAAGTCCGGGGCGATCCCTTTCGAAACGATTCAGTAATTCGGAGGAAAAATGCTGGGCTTCAGAAGATGAACCTCCGTTGCCGCAGGAAATGATCTTGCCATCGCTCAAGAGGCACTGTCCCAGGATCTGCGCCGCATATTCGATGCGTTCACTGAGCCGGACCATGCTTTTTTCGATGGTTTCCTGATGCTGCGTGAATTGGCGAAGGATTCGGTCTTGATGGCTCATGAAGATCCTGGAGGCAAATACAAACGGATGGACTATTAGGGATTTCGGGGTTCCGGAGCGAGGCCCTGAACTATGGGCAAGGCCTTGTCGAAACGGGCGCAGGTCAGCTGCCTTGAGACCTTGCGATCGGAACCGATGCGAAGCACACCGGTGGCTCCTTCCATCTTGAAGTCAGGCTTCTGCGCCGTGCGGAATTCTCCAAAAAGATGGTAGGCATCAAGCCCCATGGCGATCAGGCGACCGGCATCCGGGGTCTCGGGAGCCGCTTTGGCCAAAAGGGTCTGGGCGGATTGTGCTCCGCCGTTGTCCGGGGCCAGAAGGAACGGCATGTCGCAGAAATTGACGTTATTGAGGGCGGCATTGGCGGGACTTTCGGCGCGGCCGTCATAGGCCTTGCCTGGCGTCCAGACCGGTACCTGGCTGGCGGTCACCAGATTGGGCGCAATGGCTCTCGCATCCTCGGGATCTGTGATCATCATGACGAACCCATCCTTCGGCATGGCCGGAAGGTCCCGACTGATTTCGCCCAGATGTTCGCTGCGAGGCGTGAAGGACACCTGGCCCAGCAGGGTGCCTCCAGCTTTCCGCCAGGTGGCATCGAAATGTTGTCCGAGTCGTTGCCCGAAGGGGGTATTGGGAATCAGGATGGCTGCAGAACGACCGCCTTCGGCCCAGATCTCAGCCGCGACCTGATCAATTTCAATTTCAGGCGTCAAGCCGAATTCGATCAGGTTCAACGGGGCATCCCCGGTGACCTGATTCAAAGCGACCACGGGAACCTTCAGATCCTTGATGGCAGCAACTTCACTGACTTCATCCTTGATCAGTGGCCCGATGAATCCAACGGCGCCCTTGGCCTCAAGATCCTGAATCCGGCCCGTCAGGGATCCTCCCGCGGTATCGATGTATTCCAAACGGGGTTTTCCCTCGCGTCCATCGCCTTGATAGGCCGCATCAAGGCCCAGTCGGATGGCTTCCGAGGCTTTCGCATAATTTCCCGTGAGCGGCAGCAGAACGGCGATGAAGGTACCCTGAGGATTCCCGCTTTCGAGGGGAGCAGGGGTTGGGGGTGTCGGCGCATCTGCCTTGGATGATTTTCCAAGGTGTTTACCCAGAAATTCGCTGCTGACCGGATGATTCGGGTAGCTATCGCGCCAGGCGAGGAGCGCCTTGCGGCGATCGGCCTTGGGCGTTGAGCGAATCATCTGGGTCAGGGCCAGCCAGCCGGCCATGTCGCGATCCTCCTTGGGTGTTGCGCCAAGGTCCGCATTTTTCAGGTGATTGAGGGAATCAAAGATGGCTTCATCGTTTCGGGCAAGATCCTGGGGCTTTGTGAGCAGCCTTCCGAGTGCAATCCGTTCCTGAGCCGAACCCTTCATGTCGCCGAGCTGGTTGAGGGCAGAAGAGCGAAGGAGTCGATAGTTGCGACGGTCGATCTCCGAAAGGGAGGATTCCGATAAACTGTTGAGATGGGCGATGGCGCTACGGGCATCGCCTTCATTGAGATCCAGACGACTTTCCAATAGGAGCAGGCGATCCTGATCCTCAGAACTGAGCGCCTTGGGATCGATGGTACCGGCGGTCGTCCGGGCATAACGGGTATTTCCCGCCCGCAGGGAGGCATCCGCGGCTTCAAGCCGCCAGTGATCGCTGTTCTTGCCGGCGCGGGCCAGGCGCTCGTAGCGTTGAAGGGCGCCCTGGAGATCGCCAGCCTGAATCAGTGCCTGGGCCTCAGGATCAGGTCCCGGGGTCGAGGGACCCGACAATCTGGAAACCCCCGAATGGCATCCAGCGATTCCAAGGGTCATGCAGCACAACAAGAGATAACGGCGGATGGACATGGAGAACGCTCCAGAACGACGGCCTTCGAAAGGCCCGGGAATGCGGAAGGAAGCCGGCCTACTATACCTAGTCGCAACACCCATCGGCAATCTTGGTGATCTTGGCTTCAGGGCGCTTGAGACCTTGAAGACGGTCGATCGCATTGCCTGTGAGGATACGAGGACCAGCCGGGCGTTGCTGGATCACTATGGGGTCGACAAGCCCTTGGTCGCTTTTCATGCGCATAACGAAGACAAGACCTCCGAGCGCCTGATCCAGAAAATCCTCGAAGGAGAGAACCTCGCGCTGGTCTCGGATGCCGGGACGCCGCTCATCAATGACCCTGGCTATCCCCTGGTGGTTCGTGCGCGGGATGCCGGTATTCGGGTGGTCCCTGTTCCTGGCCCCTGTGCCCTGATCGCGGCACTTTCAGCTTCAGGGTTGCCGGCCAGCCGATTTGCCTTTGAAGGGTTTCCGCCCAGAAAGAGTGGCGCTCGAAAAACCCTGTTTGAATCCTTGTCGGGGGATCCCCGAACGCTGGTTTTTTACGAATCATCTCATCGGGTCCTTGAAACCCTGAAAGATCTCGGAGACGTGTTTCCGGCTGGAAGGCGACTGGTGATAGGCCGTGAGCTGACCAAGCGATTTGAAACCATTCGATCGACAACGGTCGATCAGGCCGAATCCCTGGTGCAGGAAGATCCCGACATGCAGAAGGGTGAATTTGTTCTGGTGGTGGAGGGTCGGGACGAAAAAGCCTCAAACGATGAGATTTCCGAAGAGGATCAACGCATCCTCAGAATTCTTCTCAGAGAGCTTTCAGTCCGCTCAGCAGCTCAAGCGGCCGCTGAAATCACAGGATCCCGCCGAGAGACGTTGTACCGGGAGGCACTTCGTCTTTCGGCGGCGCTCAAGGATCAGTGAGCCGGCTGCGCGGTCTTTGTGGGCACAGCTGCAGGAGCCGGAGTAGTTGCAGGTGCAGCGGCTGCTGGGGTGAGATCCCGCGAGGAACGTTCACTGCTTCTTAAGGGCTGAACGCCTGTAGGCTTATTGTCCTTACCGGCAGGGGGCG
>CAYFOC010000162.1:0-4294 GCA_964344615.1 uncultured Methylococcus sp. | reverse complement strand
TCAAACCGGCGTGACATTACTCCGACTTCCAATCAATCGCGGCAAGGGTTCTGCGGTCCTGCATGGTGTGGAATGGGCAAAGGAACGGGGCTTCACCCACGTCCTGACCATGGATGCCGATGGCCAGCATCCTTCGGCACGAATACACGACTTCATGGAGATTTCCAGGCGCTACCCTAGGGCCATGATTCTCGGAACCCCTCTGTTCTCCGACGATGCGCCGATGATTCGAGTCAAGGGGCGTCGCATTTCAAACTGGTGGGCCAATCTCGAAACACTTTGGACAGGGATTGGGGATTCACTGTTTGGATTCAGGATGTATCCGATCGCGCCATTGATCGCGATTCTGCAATCAAGCCGATGGATGAGACGATTTGATTTTGATCCCGAAGTCGTTGTCCGACTGCGATGGTCTGGTGTTCAGGCGATCAATCTGCCCACAGAAGTCCGATATCCCTCGAAGGAAGAAGGCGGAGTCTCCCATTTCCGCTATGGCCGGGATAATGTCCTTCTAACCTCAATGCACATCCGACTATTCCTCGAATTTCTTTTCCGTCTGCCCTATTTGATTGTGAGGAGAATCACCACGGATCGTTAAAGACTCCCACTCCGGCAGGGCTTCCGAGCGAAGTGACGCCTGCTGCAACTCCTTCAGCAATATGGGTAGGACACGAAGGACGATGGGTTCTGCCGAAGGATCGCCCTCATCAAGAGAAATATCATGAAGCAGGAGGATGTCACCCGCCTTCAGCCCCCTGAGCAGTCGCTTCAAAATCAGCGCAGAATCCCTGCAACGCGTATCAAACCCACGTCGCGTCCAGGAAACGAGATTCAGGCCCGTTCGACATAAGGCTGGTTCCAAAAAGGGACTTCTGAATCCAAAAGGTGCCCGGAAATACCGGGGCGTGCGACCGCACGCTGCTCCAATGGCCGTTTGGGCAACTTTGAGTTCCTTGGCAAACCCCCCTATCGACTGGAACGCAAAGGTCACAGCGTGATGGTGACTGTGATTGGCAATGCCGTGTCCGCGTAAGACGATCTCGCGAACTAGATCAGGGAAGCGTAATGCCTGCTCCCCCTTCACAAAAAAGGTAGCCTTGAAATTCATGGCATCCAGAAGATCCAGAACTCTGGGAGTCACCAGGGGGTCGGGGCCATCATCGAAGGTCAGGTAAACAGTATCAGGAGAGAAATCTTCAACCCTGACCATGTTCGGGCCAAGCACCCTGCTCCTCGGCCAAAGACCTGCCAGAGTGAGTATCAGATGATTCGCAAGAAGAGCCCAAAACACTACCATCCTGGCCGCTGGCACCCAAACCACAAGACACAGAGCGAACACATGGAGCCCATAGGTTCCAAGAATGATGACCGTCGGCCGATACCTTCGCGTCGCCCTTTGTCGCTCTTGCTCTTGCGCCACCTACTCGTCCCCCTGATGTAGAATCAGACCATTGTCACTATATGTTTGATGGATTGCCTCAAGGCTCTACCGATGGAACCGTATCACACTCATAGCGACGTTCTGGTCATAGGCGGTGGACCCGCCGGTTCAGCGACGGCGACCCGCCTCGCACAAAGCGGTCACTCTGTGACCCTTATAGAAAAAGATCATCACCCGCGCTTTCATATCGGAGAAAGCCTTCTACCTCTGAGCATCCCATACCTGGAAGAACTCGGCGTTCTCGAGGAGGTCGATGCCATAGGGGTCAGAAAGTATGCCGCCGAATTTCATTCCATGTATCACGGGCGACACGTCAGCTTCCAGTTTGGTGAAGCGCTTCGTGATGATTATCCCTATGCATACGAAGTCCAGCGTTCCGAGTTTGACGAGATTCTGATCCGCAAGGCCCAGAAGGCCGGGGTCAATGTGCTTGAAGGCTATCGCGTCGATCAGGCAGAAATCGCCAATAACACGATCAACCGCGTTTCCGCAGTCGGACCAGACGGCCAGAGCAAGAGCTTTTCGGCCCAATTTTACGTGGATGCCAGTGGCCGAGATACGTTCATGGCGGACCTTTTGGGGATCAAGCGAAAAAATCCTCGCCATAAGAGCGCGGCTGTTTATGCTCACTTCAAGGGAGCATCACGGAACAGCGGCAAGGAAGAAGGAAATATTGCCATCTACTGGTTCGATCATGGATGGTTCTGGATGATTCCTCTTAAGGGTGATGTGATGAGCGTTGGCGCCGTACTGAAGCCTGACTACCTTAAATCGCGCACGGTACCCCTTGAGACTTTCCTGTCTGACACCATTGCCATGGCTCCCGGCGTCCAAAAGAGACTGGAAAAGGCTGAACGGGTTTCACCCGTCACTGGCACGGGAAATTATTCCTATCGCTCGGAGAAAATGTCGGGAAAGAATTATTTGCTGGTCGGAGATGCCTACGCGTTTATCGATCCGGTCTTTTCCAGTGGTGTCCATCTCGCACTCCACGGCGCATTCAAGGCCAGCGAAGCCATTACGCTTGCTCTGAAATCCCCAAAGCGATCAAAGCAAGCCCTCCGAAACTATGAGCGGGAGATACAAGGCGGACTTAATCTTTTTGCCTGGTTCATCTACCGCGTTACAAGCCCGGCCATCCGGGATCTTTTCATGAACCCTCGAGACTTTTTTGGAATGCGCCGAGGAATCATCTCTGTCCTTGCAGGCGATCTCTTCCGCGATACTCCCCTTCGGGTACCTCTGTTCGCATTTCGTCTGGTCTATCGGCTGAAGTCACTTTTCATGAAAGTGGGCCTTTCAAAACCTATTACGAACTGATCGATATGTCGGCAGTGCGTCAAACCATTGAATCAAACAAGGACCAAGTGCCTGAGTTCTGTTTCATCGCGTCGGATAGCGCAGTTTCCATGCCGGCTCAGCAGAACCTCTCTCACTATCCGTGGTTGAGACGCCTGCCAGAGGCCATGTCATCTTCGTTCGACATACCCCTGACTTTTCTTGGCCAAGATTCGTTAAACCGGCACCCGATCACAGGAACGCCGAAGAACGATCACTTCTTGCCAGGCGGCGCCTTAAGGCTCACGCAGGCGGATGGTTTGATCTTCGGGGTCATGGAACTCAACGCTGAAAACATTGCTGCCGCCACACATGAGGCTTACAGCACGGTTCTCGAAGCGCTCAAGCAGCATCCGTTATATCGACTGATACGCATCTGGCACTACCTTCCGGACATCAATGTCGAGGAGAAGGGAATGGAGCGCTATCGTCAATTTTCGAGGGCCAGGTATGAGGTCATGTCCTCCTATGGCTATCGCATGGCCGAAGACCTTCCCGCAGCATCAGCCGTGGGCTCACACGGCAAGACTTTGGTGATCCATTTCATCGCCGGAACAGGCGCCATGAGAACGATAGAAAACCCGCGTCAGGTCAGTGCTTACCTCTATCCGGACACTTATGGTCCACGTAGCCCTTCGTTCTCGCGGGCCATCAGCCATAGGATTTCCGGGGAAGATCATCTCTTCATTTCCGGCACCGCCAGTATCGTGGGCCACGCAACCATAGCGCCTAGGGATCCTGAAGGTCAAACCGAGGTCACCCTTGATAATCTATCTGCGCTCCTATCCGCAGAGGGTTACCGCAGCCTTGAGCAGTTGGGCGTGAATGCGCATTGGTCTATCTATATCCGAAACAGGATGGACATTGAACGTATCCATACGATCGTTCAGGCACGGATCAACCCTGAAAGTACGGTTTGTTATCTTGAGGGAGACATCTGTCGACAGGATCTCATGCTTGAAATCGAAGGCTATGTCATCAATCCATCGTGAAATTAATCCTTAGTTCGCATCATGCAAAATTTATCGGCATTTGAAATCGAAGTTGCACGCCAACTCATCGATTCCTTGAACCTTGAAGTCACACCGGATGAGATCGATCCGAATGCTCCGCTCTATCAGGAAGGACTGGGACTCGACTCGATTGATCTGTTGGAACTCTCTGTCGTGCTGTCCAAACGTTACGGGATTCAAATCAAATCGGATGATCCTGATATCACGAGGATCTTCTCATCCCTTCGAGCACTCGCAGAAACAGTCGAAGCACGAAAGACCGCATGAGCTATCGCGTTTGGTTCGTCATCGGATTATTCGTCGTGATTCCGATCACGACGTGGGTACTCATTGAGCACGAGGTGATTGACCCTCAATGGCTATCCGTCCCTGACGCTCTCATTTGCCTCTCATTGTTGTTTGCCCTTCATAGAGACCGATGGATGGCACTCCTCTGTGCCGGATTTATTGGGCTTTCTGCATATATCCTGCACACCCACTCCTCGGCAGCCCCTCTGCTCCC
>CAYFOC010000161.1:0-4307 GCA_964344615.1 uncultured Methylococcus sp. | reverse complement strand
CGATCTCCCTGATCGACCGTTGCCGGGGCGTCTTTGACCAGGCGTCGGCCCGCATGGGTCTGCGCAATCTTCTGGTTCTGGCCGATTCCGGCTGGATGGCGACCACGCTGGCCGAACTCAAGAATCGGGCCGATGTGCTGGTCGTATTCGGAACGGATCCCGAAAAGCCATTCCCCCGCTTTTTTGAACGCTTTGTCTGGCCGTCTGAAACCCTCTTTGGGCAGGACACCAGCCAGCGCCAGATCATCTTTATCGGAAGAGCACCTTCCGGAACGGCGGCTCGCTCGCCCGATGGTCGTGAACCTGAAGTCCATGTCTGCGATCCCGCCGATTTCCCTCTGGTCGCAGGCGCCTTGGCGGCGTTGGTAAATGGCGTGGAGCTCAAGGCCGAGGCCGTTGGCGGGATTCCGGTTGCGGTCCTGCAGTCTGTTGTGGATCGGCTCAAGGCCGCGAGCTACGGTGTGGTCAGTTGGGCTGCGGGCCAGATTGATATCGAACATGCCGAACTCACGATTCAGCGTCTGACCAAGGCGATCGTGGCACTCAATGCCACCACGCGCTGTGTGGCCCTTCCCCTGGGCGGGCAGGATGGCGATCGCACCGCCAGCCAGGTTGCGGCCTGGCTCAGCGGTTATCCGACCCGCGTCAGCTACCAGAAGGGTTACCCGCATTACGATCCTTACCACCATTCGGCAGACCGTCTTCTCGCCAGGGGAGAAGCCGATGTGCTGGTTTGGGTCTCCAGTCTGAATCCCAATCCGCCTCCCGCAGCCAACGTGCCGACGATTGTCATCGGTCGCTCCGGCATGACCTTCGGTCAGGAGCCGGAAGTCTTTATCCCGGTCGGCGTGCCGGGCATCGATTTTCAGGGGCATATGTACCGCTGTGACAACGTCGTGGCACTTCCCCTTTATCAGGTCCGTAAGTCTTCGTTGCCGAGGGCTTCCAAGGTCCTCAAGGACATCGAGACCGCTCTCGATGCGTCCTGATTGCATCACCCGGCGATCCCCCAACGTGAGGATGATTGAATGTTGACCAAATTGACCGGCGGACGCGTCTACGACCCCGCCCATGGAATTGACGGCGAAGTCCGCGACCTTTACATCCAGGATGGAAAACTGGTCGATGCGGCCAGCGTCACCGGGATTACCCCGGATGCGGAATACGACCTTCGCGGCAAGGTGGTGATGGCGGGTGCGATCGACATGCACACCCATATCGGCGGCGGCAAGGTGACCATTGCCCGAAACCTTCTGCCGGAAGATCATCGAGATGATCCCGATCCAAGATCCGGGCTCAAGCGGGCAGGAGCCGGTCGTGCTGCCGCCTCAACCCTGACCACCGGCTACCGCTACGCTGAAATGGGCTATACGGCCGGGTTTGAGCCGGCGGTGCTTCCGATCAATGCCCGCCAGGCGCACATGGAAATGGCGGATGTCCCCCTGATGGATGTCGGTGGCTACGTCATGCTCGGGAGCGATGACTTCTTCCTGAGACTTCTGGCCTTGGGCGCAGAGCAGTCGGTCATCAACGATTACGTGGCCTGGACCCTTCATGCCAGCCAGTGCATCGGCGTCAAGGTCGTGAATCCGGGCGGCATCAGTGCCTTCAAGTTCAACCAGCGCAAGCTCGATCTGGATGAATCCCACGTTCATTACCAGGTCACGCCGCGACAGATTCTCCAGAAGCTCGCGCGTGCGCTTCAGGAACTGGGGGTTCCGCATCCGCTTCACGTCCATGGCTGTAACCTTGGGGTTCCGGGGAACATGGACACGACCCTGAATACCATTTCAGGGATCGAAGGTCTGCCGATGCACCTGACCCACATTCAGTTCCATAGCTATGGCACGGAAGGCGATCGGAAATTCTCATCCGGTGCGGCCCAGATCGCTGAAGCGATCAACAGCAACCCGAACATCACCATCGATGTCGGACAGATCCTCTTTGGCCAGACGGTCACGGCTTCGGGCGATTCCATGCGTCAGTACGCCAACCATGGCCATGCCAGCCCCCACAAGTGGGTCTGCATGGACATCGAGTGCGATGCGGGCTGTGGCGTGGTCCCCTTCAAGTACCGTGACCAGAACTTCGTCAACGCCTTGCAGTGGTGTATCGGGCTTGAGATCTTCCTCCTGACTCAGGATCCTTGGCGGATCTTCCTGACAACGGATCACCCCAATGGGGCTCCGTTCACGACCTATCCGCATCTGATCCGTCTTCTGATGGACAAGAGCTTCCGTAATGATCGTCTGCAGATGATCAATCAGGACGCACTGGCCTTGAGCACCCTGACCAGCATTGATCGCGAGTACACCCTGTATGAAATCGCGATCATGACGCGCGCCGGTGCCGCCAAGCTTCTGGGGCTGCGTGATCGGGGTCACCTCGGGGTGGGCGCCGCGGCCGACATCACGGTCTATACCGAGCAGGATGACAAGGAAGCGATGTTCACGACTCCCGATTACGTCTTCAAGGATGGCGAACTCATCGTCAAGAACGGTGAAGTGGTGAAGATCGTCTGGGGCAATGTCCACACGGTCAAGCCCGACTTCGATCGCGAAGCCATCGAAAGCCGGCTCAAGCCCTATTTCGATCGCTACCTCACCATGAAGATGGACAACTTCATCATCCGCAACTGGGAAATCGAGGACGACGGTCGCAGCAAGATCCTCGTTCATCCCTGCCGTGGACAGGCGTAGGACACCGGGAACCAAGAGGACTTCAGAACCATGCAGATCAACGGTGTAACCATCGACGAGACCTTTGCGGAAGCCTTCCCCATGAAGGGTACCCGGGTCATCATTACCGCCCAGAACACGCGCTGGGCCCGCATCGCCGCCGAATCCATGACCGGCTTTGCGACTTCTGTCATCGCCTGCGGCTGTGAGGCCGGCATTGAGCGTGAGCTTTCTCCGGATGAAACGCCCGACGGGCGTCCGGGCTTTGCGATTCTTCTGTTTGCGATGGGCGGCAAGACGCTCGCCAAGCAGCTCGAAACCCGTGCCGGGCAGTGCGTTCTGACTGCACCGACCAGCGCCCTTTTTTCTGGGCTTGATGGCGGTACTCAGATTGCTCTGGGCAAGAACCTTCGCTTCTTCGGCGATGGCTTCCAGATTTCCAAGAAGATCGGATCCAAGCGTTACTGGCGTGTCCCCGTCATGGACGGTGAATTCCTCTGTGAGGAAAAGACCGGCGTTGCTGATTCGGTCGGCGGCGGCAATTTCCTGATTCTGGCCAGGAGCCAGCCACAGGCACTCGCGGCCTGCGAGGTGGCCATCGAAGCCATGCGCAAGGTCGAGAACGTCATCATGCCGTTCCCAGGCGGCGTGGTTCGTTCAGGGTCCAAGGTCGGGTCCAAGTACAAGGCCCTGAATGCATCGACCAATGATGCCTTTTGTCCGACCCTCAAGGGTCAGACCAAGACCCAGTTGAGCCCTGAGATTGAATCGGTCATGGAAATCGTGATCGATGGCCTCTCGGCCGATGACATTCGCATCGCCATGAAAGTCGGCATCGAGGCGGCTTGCGCTCTGGGCGCCGATCATGGCATTGAACGGATCAGTGCCGGCAACTATGGCGGCAAGCTCGGTCCCTTCCTGTTTCCGCTCCACGAGATCCTGGCATGAGCACACTGATTCTCACGCTCCGCAACGCATCACCGCAACGCATTGATGCTTCTCCGCTGCTGCCCGAAGCCCTTGCTGGTCAGTCTCTGGAGACCATCGCCGCCATCCTCCTTTGGGTCGGCAATCGGGAAGTACCGGTTGGCGATCTCTTTACCCTTGAAGGGGAAACGGAGGGTCTTGATGCCCTCATTTTCCGAGGTGAAACCGGCTGTCTCGACCGCGTGGGCTTAGGCCTTCGAAATGGCTCGATCACCGTCGAAGGCGATGCGGGAAGTTTCCTCGGAATGCAGATGCGCGGCGGGTCGATCCGGGTGACCGGGTCGATTGATGCCTATGGCGCCTGCGAACTCAAGAACGGCTTCATTGAGATTGGCGGCAATGCCGGCGATTTTCTGGGGGCGAGTCAGATCGGCAGCCTCAAGGGCATGGCCGGCGGTATTGTGCTGGTTCGGGGAAATGTCGGAGATCGCGTAGGCGATCACCAGCGCCGGGGAATCATTCTGATTGAAGGCAATGCCGGGGCATACCTGGGATCGCGCATGGTCGCGGGTACCATCGCTGTTCAGGGATCAGTAGGTCCTTATGCAGGCTATGCGATGGGGCGAGGTACGCTGCTTCTGAACAAGGCGCCGGAGGCGTTGCTTCCGACCTTCCAGGATTGCGGTACGCATACCTTAGGCT
>CAYFOC010000160.1:0-4350 GCA_964344615.1 uncultured Methylococcus sp. | reverse complement strand
AGGATGTCGGGATTGCCATCGCGCGTCGCGCAATGGAAGAGCCTCTCCGTCAGATTGTTGCGAACGCTGGAGACGAAGCGTCTGTTGTATTGAACAAGGTCGCTGAAGGTTCGGGAAATTTTGGCTACAACGCTGCAAATGGCGAATACGGGGACATGGTCGCTTTCGGTATTCTTGATCCTGCAAAGGTCACCCGGAGTGCCTTGCAGAACGCAGCGTCTGTTGCGGGGCTCATGATCACGACGGAAGCGATGATCGCTGAAGAGCCTAAGGCAGAGATGCCGATGCCGGGTGGCATGGACGGTATGGGAGGCATGGGCGGGATGATGTGATCCCGTCCCTGGCTGCTGAGCGTGTGTGTTTGCCTTGATGGCGCGCGCACCAAAACCCCGCTTCGGCGGGGTTTTTTATGGGTGATGGTGAAAGTTTGATAGAGTCTTTGACATTCGTCGTTTTTTTGAATATCATGATGGGCTTGATTGCAGGCGCGTAGCTCAGTTGGTTAGAGCACCACCTTGACATGGTGGGGGTCGTTGGTTCGAGTCCAATCGCGCCTACCAAATTCAGAAAAAAGCATCGCTAGGCGGTGCTTTTTTTATCGGTGAGGATTTTTATGCCTGTCGTAACGCTTCCGGATGGTTCACGTCGCGAATTTGATCGCGCGGTCACGGTCATGCAGGTTGCGGAATCTATCGGTGCAGGCCTTGCCAAGGCTGCGCTTGCGGGACGAGTCGACGGTGATCTGGTCGATCTCTCGCGGGTGATCGACAGCGATGCCAATGTGGCCATCGTTACCGGTCGAGATCCTGAAGGTGTTGAAGTCATTCGTCATTCAACCGCCCATCTTCTTGCTCAGGCGGTAAAGCTTCTGTATCCGGAAGCTCAGGTGACGATCGGACCTGTCATCGAAAACGGTTTTTACTACGATTTCTCCTATCACCGTCCGTTCACCCCGGAAGACCTGGTAGCCATCGAGAAAAAGATGGAGGAGCTGGCGTCCGCGGCCATGACGGTTCAAAGGCAGGTTCTGCCTCGGGATGAGGCTGCCGCCTATTTCCAGTCCATTGGTGAGGCCTACAAGGCGGAAATTATTCGTGATATTCCTCAGGGGCAGGATATCTCGCTCTATCAGCAAGGTGACTTCACCGATCTTTGTCGCGGTCCCCATGTTCCCGATACCGGCAGGCTGAAGGCATTCAAGCTGACGAAAATTGCGGGAGCTTACTGGCGAGGCGATGCGAAGAACGAGATGCTTCAGCGCATCTATGGCACGGCCTGGTCAGACAAGAAGGATCTCAAGGAATATTTGCAGCGCCTTGAAGAAGCCGAGCGTCGAGATCATCGAAAGATCGGCAAGGCGCTGGATCTCTTCCATATGCAGGAAGAAGCTCCGGGCATGGTGTTCTGGCATCCCAAGGGCTGGACCCTGTGGCAGATTGTTGAGCAGTACATGCGTCGTGTGTTTCGTCAAAATGGTTATGACGAAATCCGGACGCCGTTAGTCGTAGCAAGAACGCTCTGGGAAAAGTCGGGGCATTGGGATAAGTTTCAGGCGGACATGTTCACGACCATGTCGGAGCAGCGCGACTACGCGATCAAGCCGATGAACTGTCCCTGTCATATTCAGGTCTACAACCAGGGTCTGAAAAGCTACCGCGACTTGCCGCTTCGTCTGGCTGAGTTCGGTGCATGTCACCGGAATGAGTTGTCGGGAGCCCTGCACGGAATTATGCGCGTGCGCGGATTTACGCAGGACGATGCTCATATTTTCTGTACTGAAGATCAAATTCAGTCCGAGGTCTCCAGTTTTATTGATCTTTTGCACAAGGTCTATGCCGACTTTGGTTTTGACAAGGTGCTGGTGAAGTTGTCGACGCGCCCTGCCAATCGAGTCGGTTCCGACGAGGTGTGGGATAAGGCGGAAGCCGCCCTTGAGGAAGCCTTGAATTCGAAGGGGCTTGAGTGGCAGCTCCAGCCTGGCGAAGGGGCCTTCTATGGTCCAAAGATTGAGTTCTCGCTCTCCGACTGTCTCGATCGGGTTTGGCAGTGTGGAACGATTCAGGTCGATTTCTCGATGCCCGAGCGTTTGGGTGCCGTTTATGTGGGTGAGGATGGGTCCAAGCACACGCCGGTGATGTTGCACCGGGCGATTCTGGGCTCCATGGAACGTTTTATTGGGATTTTGACCGAGCATTACGCGGGACACTTCCCGTTGTGGCTGGCGCCGGTTCAGGTTGCCGTCCTGAATATCACCGACGGGCAGGCGGAATATGCCCGGGAAGTGGTGCAGGTTCTTGAGCAACAAGGGGTTCGAGCAATCACCGACTTGAGAAATGAGAAGATCGGCTTTAAAATCCGCGAGCACTCGATGCAGCGTGTGCCGTATCTCATTATTCTCGGCGAGAAAGAACTTGAGTCCCGGACCGTTTCCCTGCGCACTCAAAAGGGAGAGGATTTGGGCTCGTTTAGTTTGCCGGACTTGGGCCGGAAGCTGGCCGAAGAAGCCGCTACAGGCGTCGCTGCACAACATTAATCGCTTTGGGAGGACGGGCTTATCAGCGCCGATAGAAAAGAGCCGAGACTGAATGAAGAAATTCAGTACGCGAACGTACGGCTAATTGATGCAGAAGGTAACCAGGCTGGCGTTGTTTCCAGTCGGGAAGCCCGTCAGATGGCATATGACGCTGAGCTCGATCTGGTGGAAATTTCACCAGGGGCAGAGCCTCCCGTTTGCCGCATCATGGATTACGGCAAGTATCGTTTCGAGCAGAACAAGAAGCTTGCGGCTGCCAAAAAGAAGCAAAAGCAAATTCAGGTCAAGGAAGTTAAGTTCCGGCCTGGAACAGATGTCGGGGATTATCAGATCAAGTTGCGCAACCTCGGTCGCTTCCTGGAAGAGGGAGACAAGGCCAAGGTTACGGTTCGGTTCCGCGGGCGGGAATTAAGCCACAAGGAATTGGGCATGGAACTCCTCAAGCAGATCGAAACCGATCTTCAGGAGCATGCAACGGTCGAGCAGTTCCCCAAGATGGAGGGCAGGCAGATGGTGATGATGCTGGCCCCCAAGAAAAAGAAATGATCATCAAGTTGCAAACCTTTTAAGAAATAAACTGGAGAACGCCATGCCAAAGTTGAAGACCAACCGGGGCGCAGCGAAACGTTTCAAGAAGACTGCGTCAGGCGGCTTCAAGTGCAATCATTCGTTCCGTCGCCACATTCTGACGAAGAAGAGCACCAAGCGTAAGCGTCAGCTTCGTAGCCCGAATGCCATTCACGCATCAGATGTGAAGAGTGCACAGCGGATGTTGCCGTACAGCTGAGTTGTTTTGATCAAGTCAAAAGTTTTTTAAGAGGTTGTCATGCCTAGAGTAAAACGTGGCGTCACCGCACGCGCCCGTCACAAGAAAGTTCTGAAGCAGGCTAAGGGTTACTACGGTGCCCGTAGCCGCGTCTATCGCGTTGCCAAGCAGGCCGTCATCAAGGCCGGCCAGTACGCTTACCGCGACCGTCGTCAGAGGAAGCGTCAGTTCCGTTCACTGTGGATTGTTCGTATCAACGCAGCTGCACGTGAATTCGGTTTGTCTTACAGCCGTTTCATTGACGGTCTGAACAAGGCCTCCGTGGCGATTGATCGTAAGGTCCTCGCGGACATCGCGGTCTACGACAAGGAAGCGTTTGCCGAACTGGCAAAGATCGCTCAGGGCTAAGCCCGAACCATCCTGATGAAGAACGGGGGCCAAGGCCCCCGTCTTCTCATCTGCCCTGATATTTCGTTATCCCATCCTAAAGGTCAGTCATGGCTACCCTCGATGATGTTCTGGCTCAGGCCAAGGTAGAAATTGCGGCCGCGGAAAATCTTCCTCTCCTCGATCAGGTTCGTGTTCAGTACCTTGGTAAAAAAGGGCTGATTACCGAACAAATGAAGGCGTTAGGGCAACTTGATCCCGAAGCTCGAAAAGTGGCGGGAGCCAAGATCAACGAAGTCAGGGATGAACTCACGCGTGAGCTTGATGTTCGCAAACTGGCTCTTGAAGAAGAGGCCCTGAAGGCGCGATTGGCAAGCGAGACCATCGATGTCACGTTGCCAGGACGCGGCGTGCACTCTGGGGGGCTTCACCCCGTTACGCTGACGCTCAGAAGAATTCAGGAACTGTTTGAGAAGATCGGGTTCGAGACGGTAGAGGGGCCCGAAGTGGAAGACGACTTCCACAACTTCGAAGCCTTGAATATCCCTGCATCGCATCCGGCGCGGGCCATGCACGACACCTTCTACTTTGATGCCCACACGCTGCTGAGGACGCATACGTCCCCGGTGCAGGTGCGCGTCATGGAGACCCGTGAGCCTCCGCT
>CAYFOC010000159.1:1427-4354 GCA_964344615.1 uncultured Methylococcus sp. | reverse complement strand
CCTGAGGCATAGACCAGGGATGCTGCGGCAATGAGGAGCGATGATCGGCTATCGATCTCGGTATATCGGGCCTGAGCCAGGTTTCTCTCGGCCGTGATCAATTCGATGACGGTAGCTACGCCCTGCTCATAGGATTTAAGAGCCCCGTCGTAGGACTTCTCCGAAGCCTTCAACATTGCAATGGCAAATTCCCGTTTGCGGATAGATGTTTTGAAATCCGCATAGGATTTCCAGACTTCCTTCATGATCTTGAGCTGAAGCGCATCAAAATCGGCCTGAGCAGCATTGCGCTTGGCCTCAGCCGACTTCACTGAATTGATCCCGGAAAACCCCTCAAACAAGTTCCAGTTCATGGAGACGCCTGCTGACATCAAGGGCTGACTGGTCGAGACCTGCTCATACCCGACCTGCTGCGTCGTCTGTTCGGCATTGTGGTAGTTCCAGAGCTTCCAGCCACCCTGAAGGGCCAGCGACAACTGCGGCCAATAGTTGGCTTCGGCCTTTCGGATTTCAGCATCCTTGGACCTTAAGGTGGCAAGACGGGCCGCAAGATCCGGCCTATTCTGGAGAGCCGAATCGATGATGTCATCCGCCGAATGCTCAGAATCAGCGGGAAGATCATGCTTTTCAAGGGGCACGGTATGGAGTTGCATGTCGGGCCTTAGTCCCATCGCTTCGGCAAGTTCAGCTTCCTTCTCCATCACGACGCCGTGGAGCCCCTGGAGCTCATAAGCGGCTCGGGCCTGATCCTGTGCGGCCATCAGGAATTCAGGTTGAGTCGCAAGACCGTTTTCCATCTGCTTTCGGATGGAATCGGCATTGCGGGTGCTCTGCTTGAGCGTTGCTTCGCCGGCTGTGACACGCGCCTTCGCGGCGATGAGGCCGTAAAAGGCCTGCTGGATCTTGAAGGCCACATCCTGATGATTGCGATTCAGGGTGTGATTGGCGGCAAACAGCTGCTGAATGGAGCTGTCGACCTCGGCAGAGCGGCCATAATCGAAGATCGTCCAGTTCAGGTTCATCGTGGGATAAACCGTCGTGCCAGCAAGTGCAATCGGGGCCTGAGGAGCCGGAAACGGATAGCGCCAATATCCCGCAGTCATCTGGGCGGTGAGTGAAGGAAGCCACATCGATTCGGCAATACCGAGGCTCGCTGCCGCCGCACGCGCCTGCTCCCAGGTACTGCGTGTCGTCGGGTTATTGCGAAGTCCGGCATCAATCAGATCCACCAGATCGTGTTCACGCCCATCCACCAGGACTTGGGTGACCTTGGCGGCTGAGACGGTTGCACTGAGATCAGGGCCATTTTCAAGCGATCCCGCCTGAGGCTTCCAGCGTTCGAAATGATTGACGGGCACTTGCGCCATCGGGTCCGTGGTTTCATCGAGCCGAAAATCGGCCATTTGCGGACCATTTGAGGCGCACGCAGTCAAAAGGCAAGCGAGGCTCGTGCCTAAGACAGGTCTTGAGAATGCGGATGGGATCATGAACATGACGAAGGCAAGCACCGAAGCGTCTGAGGGCTATGACTCTGGAGATCGGGCATGGTGTGGGTGCTTGAGGCCAGCGTATGTTCGCGTATTGGATTGAGAATATTGTGTTAGTGTAGCGGGAATTGCTCATCCTGTTCATGGACATGCCGACGTCACCCGTTTTTCTGCAGATCCGGCCGCTTTTCGTGGTCTTGATGGCCCTCTTGTTGTCGGGTTGTGATCCGTTGGTTTCCCTGCAAGGTTCATTCTGGCCGCCCTGGATCATCGTCATGGTGGCTGCACTCCCGATGACCGTCCTCGCCCACCGGGGACTTGAATCCTTAGGGGTCGCTGAACACCTTTCTCCCCCGGTCATTGTCTATCCGGCGCTTTGGGCGCTGATGACCTTCATCGGCTGGCTCATCGCCTTTCAGTGGTAGTCCCCATGCTTGACTCCATCCGTGCCTCGATAGCCCGGGATCCGGCGCGTGCCGGTCGCATCACCAGCATCACGATCGTGATCGTCAGCGTACTGGTCGGTGCTCTAGTCTGGCGACTTAATTTGGTCCACCCCAGGACCAATGATGCGATGGTCCGAGCGAACACCATCGACATCGTGATCCAGCATGTTTCAGGACGCATTGCGACGCTCGACATCAAGGACAACCAGTATGTCCATCAGGGCGACCTCCTTTACGCCATTGATGCACGGCCCTATGAAGCGGCGCTCATGCAGGCCGAAGCCGAGCAGCATGTTGCAGAAATGGAGGTCAGTGGCCAGCTCGCCGCCGTGCGGGGGGCCGAAGCTCATATTCAAGAAGCCATCCAGACCCTTCAAGGCCTTGAAGCAGATGTCGTCCGGCTCCAGGCCAAGGCCCAGTACGCAGCCTCCTATCTGAAGCGCATCGAGCCTCTCGAAGCCGAGGTCTACGTCACGCACAATCAGGTTCAGCAGGCGCGTGCCGACTGGCAGGCTGCAGAAGCCGCGGTCCGTGATGCGCAAGCCAAGGTTGAAGGCAGTCGCCATGCCATCGAGATCACCCGGCAATCCCGCAATACCGCAGAAGCCCGACTCGCCATGAATGGAAACGCCTATGCGCGCATCCAGGCAGCTGAGGCCAAGGTGCGTGAAGCCCAGTTGAAGGTCGAATACTGCACGGTGCGGGCGCCTTTTGATGGCTATGTCACCAATCTCAACACCCAGGTTGGTCAATATGTGGCCGAGGGCCAGGCCCTTTTCAGCCTGGTAGACGATACGACCTGGTATGTCATCGCCAACTACAAGGAAACCTACCTTCGCCACATTCACCCGGGCGATCCCGTCGATGTCTTCCTTGCTGCCTACCCCGGGATGCACTTCAAGGGGGAAGTTCAGGGCATCGGCTGGGCGAATTATCCTGACAATGTCCAGGTGACCCAGGGGCTTCCCACCGTCCAGCGGACGCTGAACTGGGT
>CAYFOC010000159.1:0-1327 GCA_964344615.1 uncultured Methylococcus sp. | reverse complement strand
ACGCGACTTCCCAATTCCAGATCCCTCGGGGTCTACATCGCGATCCTGACGGCCCCTTTGATGCTGACCTCGCGCATGGCCTATGACAATGCATTGAGCCTCAGCAAACTGCTGGTGCTGGGTTTGGGTTCGGGGATTCTCGTTCTGATCATGACCTCCGATCAGGGCTGGCTCAGGCTTCCGGTTTCCATCGGCATCATCGTGATGATGGTGTTTGATGCGAGGAGCCGGAAGATGCAGAGCATGTCGGCCATTTTCTTTGGATCGACGGTCCTCTATTACACCTCTCAGCCGCTCCAAAGCCTGGATAACGCGCTCTGGGACATCCCGATCCTCATCGGCCCTCTGCTGATGATGATGCTGCTTTCTGCGCATCTTCTCTGGCCGATCAAGGCCCATGAGGTCCTACATCAGCGCGTCATGACCCGAATGGATGGCCTTGAAGCCCTGTTACAGATGTTGCGGGGACTCACGCCTGGATGCCTCCCCGATAGCGCGATGCCACTCTCACACTCCTCTCCGGGGTGGATGGCCGATGCCCTGAAGCAGCTGGATGATGCCGTCCGGGACGATAAAGGGATGCAAGCCCGCTTTGGCGGTTGGGTCGCAACCATTATGGAACTCGACAACCTTGATGCGGGATTGACCGACTACCAGCGCCTCTGGCTGGATGCCAAGACCCCGCGCCCGATGACCGCCCATGAATTGACGGTGATTGAGGCGATCGTCCGACGATTCGAAAACGCCAGGGCCATCCTTACATCGAAGGGAACCCTCCGCCCTGAAGAGGAAGGTCCTCCGGTCGAGGCCCTCAAGTCACCAGAGGTCGAACAGATCCTGAGGCGTCAGTTCCTGGCTGCAGAACGTCTGCTCCGGGCAACGGATGCCATCTGGCATGGTGATCCGGACAGTAGCTGGTCTCTACCCCCCTCAAATCCAGTCCAACTGCCGTCTCTCTTCGACCGGATGAATGATCCTGATAACCGGCTGTTGCTGCTGTGGGCGTTGAAGGTGGGCCTTGCCAGCTTCTTTGTCTGCCTGATTGTCCAGTCGCTTGACGGAAATTACATCGATACGGCCATCCTGACGACCATCATCGTGGCGGACTCCACCCTGGGGGCAGACTACAGAAAGTCCATCATGCGGGTATCCGGTGCATTCCTGGGTGCCATCATGGGCTACGTCTGGCTGATCATGGGGCAACCGCTCTCTGACACCATCGCCGGTTTTCTGATGACCACCATGCCGTTTCTGGCGATTTGCGCCTGGGTGGGAGCCACCGGTCCAAGGCTCAATTACGCCGGCATTCAGATGGGTCTCGCCTTCA
>CAYFOC010000158.1:0-4365 GCA_964344615.1 uncultured Methylococcus sp. | reverse complement strand
CAACCCCCGCATTCGTTCTGGAATCTGATGCAAACAGCATCCCTTCATCCAGCTTTAATGCAACGCAATACGTCATGATCAGGCAGCTCTCGGAAATTTCTCAGCGACCAAATCTGATCGCCTTGAGAGATACGCATTGCGAATCTCACGACCCAAGGCGTCCGTTGATGCGAGAAAGGCCGTCAGATATTCATGCAGACCGGAGGTATAAATATCCTCGATTCTGCCGAAGTGGAGATGCGCATGAATTTCTCCTGCAAGGCGCCTCACCTCTCGGCCTCCTTCACCGTTGATATGGCCTAATGCCATTTCAATTTCGTTGAAACAGGCATGGAGAGACCTCGGCATGTCGTCACGGAGGATGAAAAGTTCAGCCACCTTGTTCGGAGAAATCACATCACGATAAATTTTTCGATATGCCTCAAAGGCGCTGATGGATCTCAGTAAGGAACCCCACTGGTAGTAATCCGCCGCTCCGCCGATGTCGTTCACACTAGGGAGAAGAATGTGATACTTAACATCCAGGATCCGTGCGCTGTTGTCCGCGCGCTCAAGAAAGGTCCCAAGACGAATGAAGCTCAGGGACACATCCTTGATGATTGTTCCAAGGGTGACGCCTCGGAACAGATGTGATCGATCCTTTACCCATTCGAAGAAATCGCTTTGATGATTGGCATCAAAGGTTTCGACCTGTCTCAGCATCTCAAGCCATGTTCCATTGATCACCTCCCACATCTCAGAAGTGATGGCACCCCGTACAGCTCGTGCATTTTCCCGTGCATTACGAAGACAACTGTAGATGCTTGAAGGATTTTCAGGATCCAGAGCCATATAACGGGTTACGGCTTCAGCACGGGCGAGCCCATACTTTTCCTCATACCCTGCCGCACAGCCGGTGATATTGAGTGGCGCGTACCAAAGGTACGCATCGGCACTCTCCAGATCGAGTGGGACCAGGGCAGAACGATGAGCTACATCCAGCATGCGTGCCGTATTCTCGGCACGCTCAATATGCCGTGCCATCCAGTAAAGATTTTCAGCTGTGCGTGAAAGCATTTTTTAATCCTCCAAAACCCATGTGTCCTTAGTACCACCGCCTTGAGACGAATTAACAACCAATGAGCCCTCTTTCAGGGCAACACGGGTCAGCCCCCCGGGCACAAGCCTTATCTCCTTTCCGGAGAGCACGTAAGGCCTCAGATCGACATGCCGGGGGGCAACTCCCTGCTCTACCAATGTGGGGCACGTGGACAAGGCCAGCGTCGGCTGGGCAATAAAGTTCGTGGGATCCTGAAGAATTCTTTCCCGATAGGCAGCAATTTCGGCTTTTGAACTGGTGGGGCCTACCAGCATTCCGTAGCCGCCGGATCCCTGTACTTCTTTGACGACAAGCTCAGGCAGATGCTCCAGCACATACTTAAGCTCATCGGCCTTCCCGAGGCGATAGGTCGGAACATTCGAAAGAACCGGTTTCTCACCCAAATAGAACTCAATCATTTCAGGGACATGCAGGTAGGTCGACTTATCATCAGCAACACCAGTCCCCACACCATTGGCCAATGCCACATTTCCAGAGGTGTAAGCGTCCAGGAGACCCGGCACACCTAATACGGAATCAGGACGAAATACCGTGGGGTCAATGAATTCATCATCCACCCGGCGGTAGATGACGTGAACCTGACGAGGACCTTCAGTCGTGTGCATATAGACCTTTCGGTTTTGCACAAAAAGGTCTTGGCCCTCGACCAGCTCAACACCCATCTGACTGGCAAGAAACGCATGTTCAAAGTAAGCGCTGTTGTAGGCACCCGGGGTAAGCACCACGATGACAGGATCCTGGATCCCGGGGGGGGCTGATTCCCTGAGCGTGTCGAGCAAAACCAACGGGTAGTGCTCAACCGGTTCAATCGCCTGTTTGGCAAAAAGCTCTGGAAAAAGCCGCATCATCGTGCGCCGATTTTCCAGCATGTAGGACACACCCGAGGGCGTTCGAAGATTGTCCTCGAGAACATAGAATTCGTTTTCACTGACGCGAACCAGATCGATGCCAGCGATTTGGGCATAGACCTGATTGGGAAGGTCAACGCCCATCATTTCAGGTCGAAACATGGCATTCAGCGTGACCTGCCGGCCATCAACGATACCGGCACGTATGATTTCCTGCCCATGATATATATCATGCAGAAATGCATTCAGAGCCCGGACCCGCTGCTTGATTCCGGATTCGAGACGTAGCCATTCGCTCCGGCCGAAGATTCTCGGAACCACATCAAACGGGATCAATCGTTCCCCTCCGTCGGATTCTCCGTAAACCGCGAACGTAATCCCCAATCTTCGAAACAGAAGTTCGGCCTCCTGTTCTTTCCGATGGAGTAGGCCCTCTGGGAGCCCTTGTAACCACTCGGCGTAGCGTTGGTAGACTGGTCTGACCGAACCGGAACCAGACCGCATTTCGTCAAAAAAGGCTGGGGCGTTTTGTGTATTCATGCACCTCTTCTAGCAAAAGGCGGGCCAGCTTCTTATTGGCCTGTACTACAAGGGAACGCGGGCTCCATGCACCATTATGTGCACCAAAATCAGGCGCCATGGGCATGCAGTCGGTACAAAGTGGAACGCCTTGGGATGACGTAGAATGCCCCTTTTTTACAAAAACGCTGATTCAGAGATGTCCCCAGTAGCTGACCGCCCGACCTACCTATCGACGATAGTTTTCTATCTGGTGTTGTTTTCTTTGCTGGTTGGAACCTTGCTCGGGTTTCCGGGGAGCGCAGCACTCATGGCCTTTGCGGTCATCTTGCTGCAATTGAAGTGGGCCAACTGGTCAACCGCCTTGGTCAAATTAGTGGCGATGGCCTTTGTACTCGGCGGAGCGATGGAAAGCATCAGCGTCCATCAAGGCCTGGTGATTTACCAAGGAGCCCATGGCTACCACGCATTACCCTGGTGGATGCTGATGTTGTGGATGCTGATAGCTCTGCACGTCTTCGGCAGAACCGGCTGCCTTCGCGGCAAGCCTATACAGGCTTTATTGCTGGGAGCATCTATTGGCCCCGCATTCATTTTGGCCGGGGACCAAATGAGAATTCTCAGTGTCCCTGACCTATCCCCTGGCCTGATCTGGGCCGCCTTCGAGTGGGCCAGTCTTTTTGGCGTGCTGTCCATGCTCGCCAAAAGATACAAGCCGCGTTAGGGGCTTGGGAGTCGAATAGGGACGACGGAAATGGAGTTATCCGGACTACCGTCGACGATTCGGTCTGAATAGGTGAGATAGACCAGAGCCTGTCGCTTACGATCAAGGAAACGCACTACCTGAGTTGTCTTGAAAATAGCAGAGGCCCTGGCGCTAAAAACTTCTTCCTCGTCCTTCAGGCGATTCATGATGTCGCTATCCACAGGACCGATTTGCCGGCAGGCTATCGAAGCCTTCGAAGGATTCTCGGCTAACCCGACCATTCCTTTCAACCCCCCCGTCTCTGCGCGGGAGAGATAGCATGCAACGCCTGGGACTGATGGGTCATCAAAGGCTTCAACAGCGATCTTGTCGCTAGGTCCTAGCCATTTGAACCGATAATTCACAGAACCAATCGAGTCGGCACTGGCCGGGTTAATGCTGACAGCAAGAGAAATCAGCATGATGAAGGTCTTTGGAGCGATAAAATTGGTGCGCATGGATTAACCTCTTTTCGCTTTGGGCTTGTTGGCCTTACCTGGCAATGAGCCGGTTCCAGATGATCCGGATGCCAATAGTTCTGCCTTGTCGGCGGGCAGCATGAAATGGTGTGCTTCAGGTGGTGGGGCCACATCGGGACGGACATGTGGATTCAGCCTGAAGAAATCAACAGGGGTCATACCTGCCCTTGCAATCAGATCCTGCACCCTCACATTAGCAGGTGTTTCCACTCTCGTGAGGCTCGAACCGGCCTGAGCATTTCTTGGAGCAAACCCACTCCCTGAAGGATCCGCCACGATCCGGGCCAGCGCGACGATCTTGAGCACATAGTTGCGCGTTTCTTCTGGCAAGGAAAGCTCCCAGAATGTTCCGCGCCCTCCCGCCGCACGATTAGCGGTGATCGCACGCGTTACGGTTCCCTCACCTGCATTGTAAGCAGCAAGCGCAAGCGGCCAGTCACCATCAAATAGTCCATTCAGATAGCTGAGATAACGAAGTGCCGCTTGCGTTGCAAGATGCGTGTCATAGCGACCATCGTAGGTCTCGCTGAGACGAAGCCCGTATTGCTGCCCCGTTGACGGGACAAATTGCCAAAGACCCGCAGCCTGTTTCGGAGAAACGGCTGTGGTTTGATAAGCGCTTTCGACCATTGGAACAAGGATTAGGTCGGCAGGGAGACCCTGGGCCTTAAGTTC
>CAYFOC010000157.1:0-4374 GCA_964344615.1 uncultured Methylococcus sp. | reverse complement strand
CCTGACGATTTGGCATGTCAGGTCTTCAAGGGTTGTGCTTAGCACAACCCTTTTTTTTACGCGGAGCCCGGCAGGGCGCAGTTAATAGGCGATGAAAGTCCTCTACAGCCTCGGTGAAGAACGAGCGTTCCGCTCGACTTTTAACCAGAGGGGCCATGGTGGGATCGTGGGGTCGCACATGTATCACGACCTTACGAAGAAGTACTCAAATCCCCCTGTTGCGTGATCTCTCACAGATCGGTCTCGTTCGGACAGAGGCGTAATGTCAGCCCTCCTTAATTCCATTAACGAATAAAGATATCAACTAATATCATTTTACGCATTAAGTAAGTGGGCCTAGAGTCGTCTGCAACCGTTACGAAATAAACGGCAAGGCCCCATTCCACCGATGTGCGGGGCCATGAACTAATCCTAATTACGGTTTTCTCGGGAGAGTATCGAAATGGCAAAGATCAACAAGTTGCTGGTTGGTGAATCGCTGGTCGGTGAAGGAAACGAGGTCGCACATATCGACCTGATCCTTGGTCCTCGCGGAAGTGCAGCAGAGAGTGCCTTCGCTAATGCGCTGGTCAATAACAAAGATGGCTTCACAACGCTCCTGGCGGTTGTGGCGCCAAACCTCCCGGTTAAACCGCATACCATCCTCTATAACAAGGTCACCATCAAGAACGGCAAGCAGGCCGTCCAGCTATTCGGACCGGCCCAGCGCGGCGTTGCTCTGGCAGTGGCTGATTCGGTTGAGGATGGAACATTGCCGGCTGCCGAGGCGGAAGACATCTTTATTTCAGTCGGTGTCTTCATCCATTGGCTGGCCGATGATGACGCCAAGATTCAGGACTACAACTACCAGGCAACGCGTGAAGCGATTCAGCGCGCCGTTGCTCAGGTCCCTCATGTCAACGACGTGGTTTCAAAGAAGTCTGTCGTCGATCATCCGTTCCAGGCACACAAGTAATCGAACCGGAGTGCCCCTCGTTGGGTGGGGCACTCATCGAATCGACCTTTCAATTCTAGTTTCCGCCCCCAAATCAGGTTGCGGAGACCCAAATGATAGAAAAGACAGGCCGTTCAACCACCAAAACAGGAGAACGAACATGCCCCAGTATGCATCCATCATTGAACATGCAAATGACGCACGGACCCGTATTCAGGAAGTCGAATACAACGAAATCAATCACCCCGGCGTCAACGGTACGGTTTACCTCGATGTCCGAGGAGCCGATGAATTCAACAGTGGCCATATCAATGGCGCGCTGCACCTTCCATGGGTAGAGATCGAGGCGAAGGCTGAAGCATTGATTCCCAGAAAGGATACGCCCATCGTGACCTATTGCGCGGTAGGGCATCGTTCTGCCATTGCGGCAGATTATCTGAGGGCGCTTGGTTACACCGCGGTTATCTCCATTAAAGGAGGGCTGCAGGCGATTGGTGAAGGGGCAGCTTTGGCCCTGGTTGCCTAAACGTCTGGGTTCAGGATGGAAGTGACGGCTGGTCTTTGGCTATCCACATAATTTGCAACGGCACCACTTCGTAAGGAGCATTCATCCATGGAAATCGGGATTCCCCGAGAAATCAAGGACCGTGAGGGGCGGGTCTCATTGACCCCTGAAGCGGTCAGGCAACTTGTATCTGATGGTCATACCGTCAAGGTTGAAAAAGACGCGGGCGTCGGCTCGGGTTTTCAAGACCATGAGTACCTTGATGCAGGTGCCCTGATTGTTGATGTGGAGAAGGCTTGGAAAAGTGATCTCGTGATCAAGGTCAAGGAACCGCTTCCATCCGAATATCCCTATCTCAAGGATCAGATCCTCTTTACCTTTCTTCATCTCTCGGGTGTTGATCCAAAGTTGACGGACGCCCTCCTGGCGGGTGGTACAACGGGGATTGCCTATGAGACGTTGGAGGCACCGGATGGATCCTTGCCGATCCTTGCTCCCATGAGCGCTGTGGCGGGAAACATGGCAGCGCTAGAAGGTGCCTACTATCTGGCGAAATCCCAAGGCGGCAAGGGTGTTCAGTTGGGCCAGGTGCTCGGACAAAGACATGGCAAGGTCTTGGTGATCGGTGATGGCATCGTTGGGCAACATGCGGCACGTTCAGCTGCGGGACTCGGCGCTTCGGTCGTCATGCTCGGGTTGGATGAGGGGAAGGGCAGCGCCTTGGCTTCGGAGTTAGGCGATCATTTCGTCTTCCTCAAATCCACGCCGCAAGAATTAGAGAAACAGCTGCCAGATACCGATCTGCTGGTGGGCGCTGTGCTTCGGCGCGGTGCTAAGGCTGACTTCGTAGTGAAACATTCACACGTCAAACTACTGGCCGAAGGGTCCGTGATTGTGGATGTCAGCATTGATCAAGGTGGATGCATCGAAACCTCGCGTCCGACGAGTCATAGCAATCCTGTGTTTGTCGAGGAGGGAGTCACTCATTACTGTGTGACCAATATGCCTGGTGCGTATCCGAGAACATCGGCTCTGGCATTGTCTGATGCCGTCATTCCCTATGCACGCCGACTGGCGGGGAAGGGGCTGGCCGCCTTGTCACAAGATCCAGGATTTGCCAAAGCCCTGAATACCTACCAAGGGGCCTTGGTCATCAGGTCCGTTGCGGACGATCTCAAGTTGGGATCAAAGTTTCAGGAAAATCCGTTTTTCTGAATGTGAGTCGGGGTTTTCCCCGATTCAATATTGGCTGGATGTCCTGGGGGGGGCTCCATTCATTCAACGTCGATGGAGATAAGTGATGGAAAAGAAAGCATCATCCAAAGTTCAAATTGGTCATCGTTACGGGAACTGGACGATTGTCGGGGATCCGGAAAGGATTGCCGGAGACCTTCGTTATCCTTGCGAGTGCTCCTGCGGTACACGCCGTCTGGTTTCAGCCATTACGCTTCGCAATGGGAGTTCAGCCAGCTGCGGTTGCCTCCGGCGCGAAAGAATCCAGAAGGCGGGAGATGTCGAGTCTCGGCCCATCTCGCCGGAAGTTCAGGAAATTTTCCATCTCATCAGCCAGGGATGCCTGCCTCCTGCAGATCAGTTCAGCATTACAGACGGTGCTCCGTCATGGACCTTGCCTGCGATCGCGAAGCTTCTGGGCATCGGAAAGAAGGAACTGGTTGATCACCTGAAGTCGGCCGGACCCAGATTTGCACACGCCGGGGGAGAGGGTGCGCAAGAGTACTACACGGCCGTGGTTCAGTAAGTGAGCCTCGTCATGAGAAGAAAAAGGGGCTTAGAAAGCCCCTTTTTCTTTTGGAGGGTGTTTAGTCCAAGGGCTTGAGGCCATCAATCACGACTTTCCACTCAGGCTCCTTGAGGCTCCCACCATCGGTGAAGCTGCCTTCCTGGAAGTAATCCTTGCCCTTGCCATCTCTGACAAAGTCGCCACTTATTTCTATGGTCGTTCCATAAGGCATGGTGGAGAGCCTTTTTTGAATCAGGCTTCCGGGTTTGATGTTCAGATCTGTTTTCAATGTGATGCCTGGCGCAAGGGTCGTTGAGACCATTACGTAACCATCGCCTCCATCATCCGGGGCATGATCCAGCACGCCGACCCAATGATCGAAGCGGGTTTTTGGAAATCCTTGGGTCAGGGCATCCTTTCGTAACGTCCGCAAACGGCTTTCATCTCTTCCGGCCTTGGCTCCTTTTTGAGCCGCCTGACAGATCTCGATGAATTTCCTCTCATCTTCTGGCAGCAGTTTTCCGCTCCAGGCATCCTCGATGTATTCATCGAGCGTCTCTTCATGCCCGTTGTTCTGAGGATCGGCAAAAGAATGTGAAGGTGAGCCCGCGAGCAGCAGACTCACAATGACGGGAAGGCTGAGCAGTTTGAATGTCGGCATGTTGAATATCGGATGAAGAGTGATCGCGTCCCAGGGGAGGTATGCCCTAAGGCGAGCATGCCTCTCAGTTTAGCAATGAATATCTGGGATCCTTAGGCTGAGCGCTTGAGGGATTGTTTTGACGCGGCAGTTTCTTCCAGAAACTTGCCTTCGACATAGTCGGCAGCCAGTTCACGGGCCAAATCAAAATCATGAAGGGTTCGAATCTCTGTCAGATGAACTTGCGTATCTTGTTGGCGGAGACTTGAAAACAGACGTTGACGTAGCCTTTCCCCAGGTCGCTCTTCAAATCCATCAGAAAAGAGGCTAATTGGGAAGCGAACATGATCAGGTGCCAGTCGATGAAGATGGTGATCTCTGAACTGGTTAATCAGGGCTGCTGTGGCGTTGCCATCAAAGCGAACTGCAATGGCGTAACCCCTCTTGCGGTAATTCTTGAGGCGCTCCAGCAAAAGGTTCAATTTCTGAGCATGCGTGATCGAGAGCGTCAGGCTGATGGCGATGCGGCGAAGGGGGAGTCCGCAGGCGCGGAT
>CAYFOC010000156.1:0-4408 GCA_964344615.1 uncultured Methylococcus sp. | reverse complement strand
AGCGATCCAGCATGAGATCGCCAGCGACAAGAATTCTACTTCTTTTAAAATCAGGGAGTTGCATTATTCTCTGTGCACCAATGGTTACCCAAAGGATAGCACAGGCGACGCGCGAAACGGCGTCATGGAGACCGAGGGAAAGGGTATGGGGCAGGCATTAAGGCCTGCCCCAAGGAGTTAGATCAGTCGTCGCTCTGCAGAACGCCGAAGATCTGAAGTAGGCTGGTGAAGAGGTTGTAGATCGTTACATAGAGGCTCAGGGTTGCCAGGATGTAATTGGTTTCACCGCCATGAATGATGTTGCTGGTTTCAAAAAGGATCAGTCCAGCCATCAGGACGACGAAAAGTGCTGAGATGCCCAGCATGGCTCCGTTAAGCCCCGGAATGAACAGAACCGCAAGGCTGGCCAGAAAAGCCACCAGAATGCCCGTGCTCAGCATGCCGCCGAGGAAACTGAAATCCTTGCGCGTTACCAACGCGTAGGCAGAAAGCCCGAAGAAGGTGATTCCGGTTCCGCCCAGAGCCATCATCACGAGTTCAGCTCCGTTCGCAAAATGCCCGATATAGGCGTTCAGGATGGGGCCCAAGGTCATGCCCATGAAACCGGTCAAGGCGAAGAGCCAGACAAGGCCCCAAGCGCTATTCTGATAGCGGTTGACCAGGAAGAAGAGGCCAAAATAACCGACGAGGGTCAAGATGGCACCCGGGTACGGCAAATTCAACGCCATGCTGGCACCGGCACAGAGGGCACTGAAAATAAGGGTCATCGACAACAGCGCATAGGTGTTGCGAAGGACGCGATGCGTAGCGATCAGGCTTTCGGAACGTGCGCGTTGCGGATAGGTTGAAATGCGTGACATGTAGGTTTACTCCGATCAAAAGGATCCGAAACTTGGACGCCGACATGGTACATTAGTTCGCGAACTTGTCGTGCGACAGATGGTCGGAGGGTTGTGGGCGCAAGGACTTGAATTGCCCATGCCGTGGCCTCATTTAACGTACGTGTTTAACCTAATTTGATTGGCTGACCCTATGAACAAAGGCATCTTGAAATTCGCCCTTGGACTGACAGTGATACTGAGTCTTTTCCTGAGTTCCATTCAGGAGGCGAGCGCCGCCCGGATGGGCAGTGGTCGGTCCTTTGGTAGTCGCCCCTCCTACAGCACCCCTTACCAAAGGTCCCCTAGCATGGGCCAGCAGCCGGGTGGTTTTGCGCAGCAGCCTTCGGTCTCTCCTGCACAGGCCCGCAACCAGACGCTGAGAGACTCCATGGCACAGCGAGGCGGCTTTGGCCGTTTCCTGGGTGGGCTCGCCTTAGGTGGGCTTCTCGGCGCGCTCTTCATGGGCGGTGGCTTTGAACATATCAATTTTCTGGACATCCTGGTCTTTGCAGGTCTGGCGTTCCTTCTGATGCGACTCTTTGCAGCGCGCAGGCCGGCAGCCGCTTCACATGCAGGCCCCATGGAATATTCGGCCCATGACACGAACGCTCAGACTTACGAGAGACGCGGGGCGGGATTCGATACCGATGTTTTCTCAAGAGGAACAGCGGGATCTTCAGCACCTGCGGCCAACAAGGCTCCGGTCTTCCCGGCGGATTTCGATGCAGATCATTTTGTGTCGGGTGCCAAGGCGGCTTATGCCATGATGCAGGCTGCTTGGGATCGGGGTGATCTTGCTGAACTTCGCGGACTGACCACCGACAAGGTTTTTGGTGAGTTGCAGGATCAAATCCGTGCCCGTGGTGAATCGCCCAATCAGACCGATTTGCTGAAGGTTGATTGCGAAGTGCTAGAAGTCAGAGATGTTCAGGGTAACCGCGAAGCCACCGTCCTTTTCGATGTGATGATGCGTGAAGACGCTCAAGGGCGCCCAGAACAGGTTAGGGAAGTCTGGCACTTCATTCGGCCTCTCAACAGCCGTCAGCCGACCTGGTTCCTGGATGGCATTCAGCAGCTTGAAGACTAATTCTTGTTACACCCAGTTCTGACCCTTGGCGGCAACGTCAAGGGAGAACGTCGAATCCGAGAGGATTGATCGTCATGCTCTGGTTCAAGGCTTGGCACCTGATTTTCATGGTGACCTGGTTCGCAGGCCTCTTCTACCTGCCAAGGCTTTTTGTCTATCACGCCATGTCGTCGGATCGAGCGAGCATCGAACGCTTCAAGGTGATGGAGCGCAAGCTCTACTTTGGCATCATGACGCCGGGTATGGCGTTGACCTTGATCTTCGGCGGTCTGATGCTAGAGGACTATGCCTGGGATCTTTACGGAGCCCAGATATGGCTTCGCGCCAAATTGGTGTTGCTTCTCCTGCTGGTGGTGTATCACATCCTGTGTGGGCGCTGGCTTGCTGATTTCAAACACGACCGCAATCGCCGATCGCACGTTTATTTCCGCTGGATGAACGAGGTGCCGGTCCTGTTCCTGGTCGGTATTGTTTTATTGGCGGTCCTCAAACCTTTTTAACTGAACACGTTGATCGAGCCTGGAGCGATGTATGCCAACTTATGACTACCAATGCCAATCCTGCAGTCATCCCTATACGGCGATGCACAAGATCAGTGATCCGATTCCCCCGTGTCCTGATTGCGGCAGTCATGAGATCAAGAAGCTGCTTTCAGCCCCTGCGGTTCATGGCGGGCGATCTGCTCCTTCCTTTGACGCGCCGGCTTGCGCGAGCCCAAGCTTTCAAGGAGGGTGTGGGTCCGGGATGTGTGGCCACAAACACTGAATCCTGAGATCTCCATCGCGCCTGAGGGGAATCATGCATCCGCCCACCTTGCGGATGTGGATTCCCCTCAGCGCTATTCCATGCCCATGTATACCCAGCATTTCGAACTTTCGGAACTTCCTTTTTCCATTGCGCCAAACCCGCGCTATCTCTTCCTGAGTCCTCAGCATCGGGAAGCCTTGGCGCATCTGCTGTACGGCGTTGGGGTTGGCGGGGGGTTCGTGGTCCTGACGGGCGAAGTGGGCATGGGGAAAACCACGCTCTGCAGGGCCTTGATAGATCAATTGCCTCAGGACGTCGAGATCGCGCTGATCTTCAATCCTCGGTTGAGTTCCAGGGAACTCCTCGCCTCGATTTGCGATGAATTGCAGATTTCCTATAGTGGGCCCAAAGCAAGCCTCAAGGAATTGATCGATGCCCTCAATACCCATCTCCTTAGGGCACATGCCTCAGGTCGGCGTGTTCTGGTACTGATCGATGAGGCGCAAAATCTTCGTTTTGATGTCTTGGAGCAGGTTCGTCTTCTGACCAATCTGGAGACCAATCAGCACAAGTTGCTACAGATCATTCTGGTCGGACAACCCGAGCTTAACGACATTCTGGATCGACCGAATCTGCGGCAATTGGCGCAGCGAATTACCGCTCGGTACCATCTTGAGCCTCTGAATTTGGACGCTACCCGCGATTACATCCGGCATCGACTTAAAGTGGCGGATGCGCGTCGGGAAATCTTTACGCCGGGGGGCGTCAGGGAAATCTTTCGCCGGTCTCTCGGTATTCCGAGACTCGTTAATTTGATCGGAGATCGCGCACTTCTGGCGGCCTACACGTTGGGAAAGCGGGAGGTTGACCGATCCATGGTCAGGCGAGCGGCGCTTGAGTTGCGTGGCGCAGGAGTGGGAAGCCGACGCGTTCATTTGCGCAGACGCCTGATCACCTTGGTCATGGCAATGGCCTTGGCTCTGACCCTTGCGGCGGTCGGACACTATCGGGATCGTTTTCCTGACCTGCCTGAGATCGACTGGGCAAAGTTTCTCGCTTGGGCGAAAAGCCAAAATGAAATCATCCCTGCAAAATCGGCACCCTGGACGGATCAGGCGGCTGGTCAAGAGGAGGTTGCCGCTGAAGTTCGGCTCATGGACCTTTCTGGTTCCAGGGAGAAGCTTGTCCTCGAGTTGCTGAGTCTTTGGGGCGTCACGCAGCCCGAGGCCTATCGCTGTGGCAAGGGGGGGCATGGTGAGGTGCGTTGTCAGAACTATCGCGGAACCTGGGAGCATCTGGTGGGCCTCAACGTGCCCGCTGTGCTTGAATTGAAGGCAGATAGAGGCGGCGAGCGGTTCATTTGCATTGAGCGTCTTGAAAATGATCGAGTCTGGCTTCGTCATGATGGCAAAAGCCATGTGATGAGCTTGGAAAAGGTGCTTTCGGTCTGGACCGGAAAGGGCATCCTCGCTTACAGGCCGCTGGAAACGGACAAGCGGGCACTCCAGCCCGGTATTCGTGATTCGGCTGTGATAGCCATAAGGGAAGCCTTGGATGTACGCTCCGATGGCCCTGATCAGGACCGCTATGATGCGGCGCTTAGAAGCCGAGTTGAGGCCTTCCAGCGTCAGTGGGGACTGAGACCGGATGGCATGATCGGTACCTTGACCTTGATCGGTATCGAGGGCCATGG
>CAYFOC010000155.1:0-4444 GCA_964344615.1 uncultured Methylococcus sp. | reverse complement strand
GATCGTCAGGAAAAGGGGCAGGGAGAGCGGACCGCGGTCGAAGAGGTCGCGCATGCCTTTGATCTTCGCGTCACCAGCATCGTAGGGCTCGACCACGTCATGGCCTATCTGGAAGAGGTTGGCCTGAAGAGAGAGCTTCAGGCCATTCAGGACTACAAGCGCGCCGGCTAGGCCTTTCTCAGACCCAGGAGGAGATGGCGCCGATCTTTGAGGGCATCAGGAGGGTTCCGATGCCCCGATCGGTGAGGAGTTCGAGCAGAACGGCATGCTCGATGCGTCCATCAATGATGTGAACGCTTTTCACGCCGCCGCGGAGCGCATCCGTGGCACAGCCGACTTTAGGAATCATCCCGCCACTGATGGTGCCATCAGCAATCAAGGCATCCACTTCCCCAAGGGAGAGACCCGTCAGGAGCGAACCTTCCTTATCGAGGATTCCTTGGGTATTGGTCAGCAGCAGAAGTTTTTCTGCCTGCAGGACTTCGGCGATTTTTCCGGCCACAAGATCGGCATTGATGTTGTAGGAAAAACCATCATCGCCCACACCGATCGGGGCAATCACGGGAATGAAATCACTCGCGACCAGTGTATGGACGATGGCAGGATCGATGCTCCGAACCTTGCCGACGTGCCCCAGATCGATGATTTCAGGGGCATCTGAATCCGGTGACCGCTGCGTCATATTGATCTTCTCGGCGCGAACCAGATCGCCATCCTTGCCGGTCAGACCGACGGCCGCGCCACCATGCTGGTTGATCAGGTTGACGATTTCCTTGTTCACGAGTCCGCCAAGCACCATTTCGACGACATCCATGGTTTCGCTGTCGGTGACCCGCATCCCCTGAATGAACTGGCTGGTCTTGCCGAGTTTCTGCAGCACCTGTCCGATCTGGGGTCCACCGCCATGAACGATGACAGGGTTGATGCCGACCAGCTTCAACAGCACGATGTCGCGCGCAAAGCTCTGCTTCAGGTGTTCCTCGGTCATGGCGTTGCCGCCGTACTTGATGACCAGGGTCTTGCCCTTGAAGCGTCGGATATAGGGGAGCGCCTCAATCAGGACGTGAGCAATCTGAGCGGCGGATTCGTTCTCAAGGTTTGGTTGGGTATGCACGTCGGATATCTTCCAGGGCAGAGAGACGGGGAAACGGCCTATTGGCGGCCGGTATGACCGAAGCCACCAGCACCGCGCTGGCTCTCGGTAAATTCATCAACGATTTCAAAATGGACCTGCGCGACCGGCACAAAGACCATTTGGGCGATGCGATCGCCAACCGCAATGTCGAAGGCTGTTGTGCCGCGATTCCAGACCGAGACGAAAACCTGTCCCTGATAATCCGAATCAATCAGGCCGACGAGATTACCGAGCACGATGCCGTGCTTGTGTCCGAGGCCTGAGCGTGGCAACAGCACGGCTGCGAGAGACGGATCGCCGATATGGATGGCAAGCCCGGTCGGGATCAGTTGCGTTTCGCCGGGATTGAGCGTGACTGGCGATTCAAGGCAGGCTCTAAGATCGAGACCCGCAGAGCCGTGGGTCGCGTATTCCGGAAGGGCAATCTCCTGGCCAAGCCGAGGATCAAGAATTTTGAGCTGGATGTTTTGCATGGTAATGATCAGCAATCAGTGAAATCAGTTGGTTGGCCAAGAGGCGCTTTGGAGCTCTTGAGAGCTGTTTCTGCCCTTGAGCCCAGAGGACCAGAAGTGCATTGTCTTCGGTATCAAAGCCAAGACCCTGTCCGACCTGGTTGGCGGCAATGAGGTCCAGATCCTTTTCGACGAGTTTTTGACGGGCATAGGTCTCAAGTGCTTCGGTCTCGGCCGCGAAGCCGACCGTGAATGGGCGATCCTTGCCGGCGGCAACCGTAGCCAAAATGTCGGGCGTTTTCTGGAGTGCAAGCTGGAGTTCGGCCGTCGATTTTTTCATCTTCTGGGCCAGGGGTTCCGGGGCATAGTCGGCAACCGCGGCGGTCCCGATAAAGATGTCCGTTTGTCCTACGGCCTGCATGACGGCATCGTGCATCTCACGGGCGGTTTCTACATTCTGCAGAACCATGCCGGAAGGGGGAGGCAGTGCGGTCGGACCTGAAACCAGGGTCACCTCGGCGCCTTCGGCCTTGGCGGCCTCGGCTATCGCATACCCCATGCGGCCTGAGCTTCGGTTCGTAAGATAGCGGATAGGATCGATCGGCTCTCGTGTTGGTCCCGCGGTAATCAGGACCCTGAGGCCCGATAGCACGCCTTGAGGCGCCTCTGATGCGATGTGATCGGCAATCTCTCGGGGTTCCAGCATCCGTCCAGGTCCAGTTTCACCACAGGCCTGAGCGCCTTCGGTAGGGCCAAGGAGGCGATAACCACGGGCCTTAAGAATGGCCACATTGTCTTGGGTGGCGGCATTGAGCCACATGACCTGATTCATGGCCGGAGCCAGGGTGATCGGGGCGCGGCTTGCAAGGCAGAGGGTGCTCAAAAGATCATCCGCCATCCCCTGAGCCAGTCGGGCCATGAAGTTGGCGGAGGCGGGTGCAATCACGATCTGGTCGGGCCAACGCGCGAGAGTGATGTGTCCCATCGCGGATTCTTCTTCAAGATCGAACAGTTCGCGGTAGACCGGTTGACCGGTGAGGGCCTGAAAAGTCAGTGCGGTGACGAATTCCTGTGCGCCCGAGGTCATGACGACACGTACATCAGCATCACGTGCCCTGAGTTCCCGGACCAGTTCGGCAGCTTTGTAGGCTGCGATACCGCCTGTTACGCCGACAAGGATCTTCTGTCCTGAAAGGGTTGCCAAGGGAGGATGTTCCAGAGAGGTCGGATGAAAAGTCCGATTATCGCAGGGGGGGTTCCCCTCATGCAAAATTTGTGGGCTTAGCCCCTCATAAAAGAAAGGCCGGCATGGCCGGCCTTTCCTGTGGTCTGCCCTGAGGATCAGTGGCTGACGTCGACCTTCTTGCCCTTCGGTTGACCGATGGACTTGAGGGTTTCGACAAACCAGGGGCTGTCGATGTTGAACGGCTTGCCGCCCTTGATGCGGGGGAATTCGATCGCGCGGAGGACATTGTTCTGGTCCTCGTCGTGGCCGATTACACCTGATTCGCGGCGGAATGCGCATTCAACAGCGAGGTCGGTGCATGACTTGATCAGGCGGAGATCGTCAGCATTGGCTGCCGCTGCACGCGCGAAGTAGCCGGACTTTTGCACCAGAACCTTTTCAGCGCCGAGCATTTCAGCGAACTGCTCACCAAACCACTTGCCGGGATTCACGGCGTCCAGCTTGATGTGACCGAATGCGTCACGCGGAACTTCCTGACCCTTGGCCTGCATTTCGGCAACGATGGCTTCAACGCCAGCACCTTCAGAAATGAAAATGTTGACTGCATCGGTCTTGTCCATCACGGCACGAAGACGCTTGGCTTCTGCCTGAAGGTCAATTTCCATTTCGGGAACGAAAATGGCGTGAACATCGTAGCTGTCACGTGAAAGACCAATGCCCGGTACCCACTCTTCGCGATCGAGGAGCTTGCGATAGGACTCAGCTGTAGCTGCAGTCAACCAGCCGCAGTTACGGCCCATGACTTCATGGATGATCAGCATGCGCGGGTTGGCGCCGGTTTCGGCAACAACATTGCGGTAGTAACGCGCGCCTTCTTCGGCAGCCGTCCAGGCACCAAGTGACTGGCGAATCGGGAAGACGTCGTTGTCGACCGTCTTCGGCAGACCGATGACGGTCAGGCCGTAATCGTTCTTGGCCAAAAATGCAGCAAGATCAGCTGCAGCCGTGTTGGTGTCATCGCCACCGATGGTGTGAAGAATGTCAACGCCGTCCTTGACGAGCTGGTCTGCCGCAACCTTCTGCGGATCCTGGCCTTCCTGGACAAGGCCGCGCTTGACGCAGTCCTTGACGTTGGTGAGCTTGACACGGCTGTTGCCGATGGCTGAGCCACCAAAGCGGTGAAGAATGTGTGCCTTTTCGCGGATTTCAGGAGTGACCTTGAAGGAGTCTCCCAGAAGGAGGCCCTTGTAACCGCCGCGGTAGGCGATGATTTCGATGCTGGGATCGATTTCGGTGTAGCGCTCGATGAGCCCGCCGACAGCGGAGCTCAGGCAGGGTGCGAGACCGCCTGCAGTAAGGAGTGCGACTTTCTTGGGTTTGCTCATGGCTCGTGTCCTTGGCGTTGTAGTTTTCTGAACCCGTAAGGATAAAGGAACACGCCATTTGGGGAAAGCGCGGAACGCGCTAAGCCGGCTCAATCATCCTTTGGGCAGCATCCCGATCGGTCAGCCACAGCGATTTTCCATCACGGTCATGGATTTTTGCGGCGGGGAGCGCTGAAGGGTCGCAGGGATCTGAGTCAAAGACTTTTTCGAGCGTGTCCGCCTTGTCGGCACCCGTGACAAGGAACCAGATGGCCTTGGAGTGACGGAGCGTCTGTTCTGTCAGCGT
>CAYFOC010000154.1:0-4444 GCA_964344615.1 uncultured Methylococcus sp. | reverse complement strand
TCAACACTGTTTACGAGCCCTGAGAGCTATTGGCAGTATCAGGGAGGGCTGAGTATGCCGATCGTTAATTTGGGCCAGTTTGGTGCCATCGAATCGGCGAAAGGACAGTACTACACGGATTACTATGGTTATCAGCAAACCGTCAGAAGTGCGTTTGCTGCAGTTGATAGCGACTTCGCGTCACATGCGAGATATACGGAAAGTCTCGAACAGATGCTTGAGTTCTATGACACCCGCAGGCAGCGATTTGAAAATGAAGAGACCCGACACAGGGAAGGTCTGGTCGGCATGCCGGAAGTCCTGAATCTCCGCGTTTCCATGAATCAGGCCGGCATTGAAGCCGCGCAAACCAAGCTTAACCAGTTGCTGAGCATCGTTCACCTCTATCAGGATCTTGGTGGCGGTTATGCCGTCGACAATACCGAGGAGTCTCACGATCTCGGAGACGGACATCGTTTCGGCGATTTATTCTAGGAACTCAGGCCATGCGACATTCCTCGATATTTTTTACATTGGCCGCCACGCTTGTCTTGGGCGGATGCCAGAAGGAAGTGCCTCCGCCGCCTCCCTTGCAACACGTCAATGCACTTGAAGTGCAGCCCCATGACGTGGAATACGTTTTCAGCTATCCCGGCGTAGTGCAGGGCGTTATTGACTACCCGGTCATTCCCCGTATCAGCGGCGCCATTTTCAAGCAGTATTACAAGGAAGGGACACTGGTCCAGAAGGATCAGCCGCTCTATGAAATTGACCGACGCCCCTATCTTTTTGCGCTTCAGAATGCCGAGGGTCAGGTCATCAAGGACCAGGCAGCCACGGATAACTACCGAATCATCTATGAGCGTTACAGCAGCCTTACCTCGAAGGATGTGACTTCGGTTCAGGATGTCAATAACGCGCTGATCAACTATCAGGCCGCGGCCGGTAACCTTAAGACGGCGGTTGCGAACGTCAATAACGCGAAACTGAATCTCGAGTACTGCACGGTTCGGGCGCCTGCAACAGGCTACATCTCGGAACGTATGATTTCCGAGGGCATGATGGTGACGGCATTCCAGACGCGCCTCAATATCATCAACTCGAAGGACAGCATGTACGTGGCGTTCTCGATGCCCGAACTTGACCGTCTTGCGATTGAGAATGGGGGACTGGATGGCCGTTATCAGGTGCCGAAAGACTATCGGTTCACGGTCGATCTGACGCTTGCCGATAACACGCCGATCCCTTCTGCCGGCAAAGTCGAATTTCGTGACATCCGCGTTTCTTTCTCCGACGGTGTCTGGCAGCTTCGTGCGACGATCAACAATGACGGGTTGCCAAAGAATAAGCTCCTGGCCGGGCAGTTCGTACATGTCTTCCTCCGGGACCTGGTGGTCCTGAATGCCTACGTGGTCCCTCAGGAAGCCATCTTCCGTGACCGTGACTCCAGTTTCGTTTTCATCCTCGACGGAGACACCGTCAAAAAACAGCGAATCGATCCGGGTAAATACCTCTTGGATGGAACCCAGCTGGTTGATGCGGGGCTGAGTCCTGGAATGAAGGTCATCACCAATGGTGGTGTTCGTATCGAGGAGAACGAGAAGGTCGTGGTTGAGGAAGTTACTCGGCAGACCGGAACAACGGCAGACGTCGTGCCCCAGAAATGGGAGACGCCGACCCAGACGATTCACGATACGACGCCCTGAGGAACTCTTTAGATGTTTTCCGAGAACTTTATCTCACGGCCGGTCCTGTCGATCGTCTGTTCGATCATGATCATCATTGGTGGCGTGATGGCGGCGCTTTATGCGCCCATCGATCAGTATCCCCTGATCATTCCACCGGTTCTCAACATCAATTCGACGTTCCCAGGCGCAAGCTCCGAGGCCATTGCAAATGCTGTAACGGCACCGATCGAGGACCAGATCGCCGGTACCGAGGACATGATCTACATGCAGTCTGCGAGCCAGAATGGCAGCAACAGTGTGTCGATCAATGTCTACTTCAACGTCGGAACCGAACTGGGTGTTGTCGAAGCGGATACCCTCAACCGTTCGCTCACCGCCTCAAACTCCTACATTCCGGATCAGGCCAGAGCCCAAGGCATCCGTATCCGCAAAATGATTCCGGACCTTTTTCAGGTTATCCCGTTCTATTCGGAGACCGGGAGCCCGGATCCCCTCTATATCGCCAACTATGTCCAGCGTTTTATCTACCCCGTCATCGAACAGCTTCACGGGGTCGGATTCGTCAATATTCTGGGTCAGCGTGCGTATGCGGTGCGTATCAACGTGGATCCCAAGAAGCTTGCGTTCTACAAGATCAGCATCCCGGAGATCATCGACAAGGTCCGTGATCAGAGCAGCCAGTATGCGATTGGCCAAAACGCGATGCCGCCGACCTTTGGCCCTGAAAAATCGAACTTCCTCATTACGACCACCGGTTACTACACCGATGTAAAGCAGTTCGAGAATATCGTTGTTCGCGCCAACATGGACGGCAAGGATGTGGTGCCTCTTGGCAACAAGGAGAAGACGCAGGCGAACGACCTGACCCTATCGGGTCAGGCTCAGATCGTAAGACTCAAGGACGTTGCTGAAGTCATTCTTGATGCCAACAACTACAACAACTATTTCTTCGTTCACAAGCGCAATCACGAGACCGGCAAGGTCGAAAAATTCGAAGCCGTGTCGCTCCAGCTTTATCTGGTACCAGGGGCCAATCAGCTCAAGACCAAGGCGGAAGTCGCCGAGGCGATGGCGAAGATTGATGCGTTTCTTCCCAAGGGCATCAAATACTTCTACCATTACGATTCCTCGATCTTCGTCTATCAGGCGATTCAGGGCGTGGTCGAAACCCTCCTGATCGCGTTCCTCTTGGTCTTCTGCGTCGTCTTCCTGTTCATCCAGGATCTTCGCGGCACGATCATTCCGATCCTTGCTATCCCGGTTGCAGTTATTGGCGCTTTCGCCGGCATTTATGCCAGTGGATTCAACATCAATACCTTGTCGCTGTTCGGATTGGTCCTCGCGATTGGTATCGTCGTGGATGACGCGATCGTCGTTCTTGAGAATGTCGAGCGCATCATGACCGAGGACCGGCTCAATTCCTTTGACGCCACGGTCAAGGCCATGCGAGAAGTACAGGCGCCGGTCATCGCGATCGTGCTCGTGCTGAACGCCGTATTCGTGCCCGTAGCCTTCCTTGGCGGATTTCAGGGCATCATGATGCAGCAATTCGCGGTAACGATTGCGATTTCGGTCATCATCTCAGGCTTTGTAGCGCTGACGCTGACGCCGGCGCTGTGTGTCATCTTCCTGAAAAATTCAAAGCACGACGACGAAAAGGAAAAGGTTCTTTTCTTCCGGATTTTCGACCAGGCCTTCGGGCGACTCCAGGCCGGTTACATGTCAACCGTGACCTGGATCATTGACCATAGCCGTGCGTGCCTCATGTTCTGGGCTGTGGTGTTCGCGCTGACCGTTGGCATGTTCCTGAAAATTCCGACATCGGTCATGCCGCTGGAGGATATGGGCTACTTCTATAACGTGACTCACGTTAATCCAGGTGGCGCCCTTCGTTACAGTGTCGAGGAATCCAACAAGATTGCGGACAAGATGATGGAGCGGATCCCTTATCTTGATCGCCTCGTCGTGATGGGTTCTCAGGACATCATTGATAACGGTACGTTCAAGACCAATACCTCGACCATCATGGGCTGTCTCGCGGATGAGGAAGATCGCGACATGGCGCATGAAACGATCGATACGGCCCTTGATGAAACCCGAAAAATCAATGATGAGAACAAGAACATCACGGCCTACGCCTTCAACCAGCCTCCGGTGCGTGGATTGAGTCCGGGTGGTGGTGCGACGTTCTATCTGCAAGCAACCCAACCCCTGACGGTTCAGGATCTTCATGATGATTCCGTGAAGATCACCGAGTATCTTGAAAAGAACTTCAAGGCGGTCAAAAAGGCCACCCAGTTTTACGAGGTCAATACGCCAGAACTTCGGGTGGATGTCGATCCCGTCAAGGCCTATTACTATAAGGTCGGGTTCGAAGATGCCTATAACTCGCTGCAGGGGGTGTTCGGGCTTTACTACATCAACTTCTTCACCAAGTGGGCGGATATTTTCTGGGTCGAGATTACGGGTCAGTACGACTATCGTAAAAACCCGGAACTCCTGAACACGGTCTTCATCAAGAACACGGATGGAGAAATGGTTCCGGCCGGAAACATCATGACCGTATCGGAAACCACGGGTGCCGAGGTTGTGACGCGACTCAATGACTTTCTGGCCAGTCAAATCGTTGTCGATCCCAATGAAGAAGACGGTCACACCACCGGCGAAATCATGGATATCGTCGAGAGTGAAGTGCCAAAGATCCTGGGCAACCGCTATGCGGTCAAGTGGTTCGGGCTTTGCTACCAGCAGCAGATTGCAGGCAACCAGTCCGCCGT
>CAYFOC010000153.1:0-4461 GCA_964344615.1 uncultured Methylococcus sp. | reverse complement strand
CCTCGGCGCCTATCTCCTTAAAGTCAGGAATCTAGACGCCATTATTTTTACGGGTGGGATTGGTGAGCATGCTCCAGAAATTGTTCAACGCATCTGTGGTGGGCTCAATGATTTTGGAATCGTCCTATCTCAAAGTGATGATGTGACGGGTGATACCGTCCATTGCCTGAGTCATTCTTCCAGTCGACTCCCTGTGCTTGTTATTCCCACGGATGAGGAACTCGAGATCGCCCTGCAGACATTCGAACTTGTGATCTTCAATGCTGGTGCGCCTCCAAGATGAAGCCTTCCATTTACCTCACCACACTTGAAACTGGAAGTGGTAAGTCACTCGTTGTGCTGGGCATCCTCGATTATCTCATTCAGAGAAAAGCCAAGGTGGGTTTCTTCCGTCCGGTAATAGACCAAAAACATGATGGGGATTTGGATCCCGATATCGAGCTGATGCGTCGGTATTTCCGACTTGATCAAAGCCATGATGAATCCTATGCGTGGACTATCGCAGAGGTCAACGAGCTCGCCGCCTACGGTCAGCAGGACGAAATACTTGCAAGGATTATTGGGCGGTATAAGGCATTAGAACAACGTTGTGACTTCATGGTCATTGAGGGCACAGATTTCAATCATCATTTTCCGATGTTTGAATTTGATCTCAACGGACTGGTGGCCCGTGAGTTGGGGGCGCCCGTTCTTTTTATTGCACAGCCTTTGGGAAGAACACCCCGTGAACTGACCCATCAACTCCACCAGTCCATCGCCCTGTATCAAGAGCGGAGATGCCAGTGCGCTGGGATCATGATCAATCGTGTGCCCGACGACGTGATGGAACCCTTTGAGGATGCCTTGAAACAGTCGTTTCCTGAAGAGGGTCTATTGATCGGGACGATTGCTGCAGCGCCTTTTCTGGGCGCTCCGAGCCTGAATGAGATCCGACAGTGTCTAAATGCCAGCGTGCTGTTAGGTGAGGAACATCTTGAGGCCGGTGCGATTCGTACGGTAGTGGGCGGGATGCAACTGGAACATTTGCTCAAGGGCCTTAGGGCGGGCGATCTATTGCTTTTACCTTTGGATCGAGTGGATCTTCTTGTCGGACTTTTGCTATGGGACCGATCTGCTCAATCCGTTCCAATTACGGGCATCGTGCTTATCGGTCAATCTGATTGGGAGACACCCCTCGAGCGTTTTGCCTGGTTAGCTGAAGTGTGTCCCTCTTTCCCCGTATTGAGGTTTTGTGGTGATTTTGAGCAGGCACAATCTCAGCTCGCAACGCTACGTCCTGGCCTTTATCCCGATCAGACCTTTAGAATCCGGATGGCGATTGATCACTTCACCCGTTTTGTGGATCTTGAAATCTTGCAAGCGCGATTGGGAGCCCTCCCTAAGCCTGGCCTATCCACCAATTTATTTCTCTATCAACTCCACCAGCGGGCAAAGCGTCATATCCAGCATATCGTATTACCGGAGGGCGAAGAGCCACGTATTCAAGCCGCTGCGCGGTTATTGATTGAACGAAAGCTGGTCAGGCTCACCCTGCTGGGTCGGATTGAGGTGATGGCGGCGAGCTTCAAGTCTATGGGGCTTACGCTCGATCCAGAATGGATTTCGCTGGTCGATCCCAGTCAGTCGGATTGGTTGGAGCCTTTTTCTGAACGTTATACCGCCCTTAGAGCACACAAAGGTATGACTATGGTTGCCGCGAGAGATCGAATGATGGATGTCTCGTATTTTGGAACGATGATGGTCCATGAAGGTAGGGCGGATGGGATGGTATCCGGGGCTATTCATACGACCCAACATACCATTCTCCCTGCCTTCCAATTTATCAAGACAAAGCCGGGGTTTTCTATCGTCTCCTCCGTGTTCTTCATGTGCCTGGCCGATGGTGTAGTGGTCTATGGAGATTGTGCCGTGAATCCCTGTCCGACGGCTGAGGAACTGGCCCAGATCGCCGTGAGTTCTGCAGATACCGCTCGTGCATTTGGGCTTGATCCGAATGTCGCTCTGCTCTCCTATTCAAGCGGTCAGTCGGGGGTTGGAGATGAGGTTGAGCGCGTGCGTGAGGCCGTTCGTTTGGCAAGGATCCTGCGGCCAGATCTGAGTTTAGATGGACCCATCCAATACGATGCGGCCGTGGATCCTGGGGTGGCCCATCTTAAGATGCCCGATTCAAGCGTTGCAGGGCATGCCAATGTGCTCGTTTTCCCAGACCTCAATACCGGCAATAACACCTACAAGGCGGTGCAGCGAGAAACGGGGGCCATTGCGATTGGACCTATCCTGCAGGGCCTACGCAAACCGGTTAATGACCTGAGTCGAGGGTGTACGGTCGAGGATGTCTTCCATACGGTCATCATGACTGCGATTCAGGCGCAGGACACCGAATCGCTAGCCTAGTCTTTTTATTTCGATAGCTGTTCGTTCACCGCATCCTTGAGATCGTCTTTAAGATCATCATAGCTTTTGAATTGCTCTGGAGATAGAACAGCACTCAGCTCCTTGTCCTTGAGCGCCATGAGGGCCTGAGCCTTACTGCGTTTTGCCAGGAAACCGTCCGAACCTTTGAGGATGGGCTCCATTTGTTGCGCATATTTCATATTGAGCGCTTCGATTTTCTTCAGCTGGTCTGGCGAGAGTTGAAGATGGCTCTTCATGAACTCCGTTTGAATGGCCGCTCTTTGCTCTGGGGTACTGTCCTCTATCCCTTTGGCCGAGACTAACGGGTTAAGGAGCGAGAGTGAGAGCAGCAAAACGATGCGAATCAACATGGTTCACCTTTAGAGGTCAGGGGAAAAATTGGTTATCCTCATTCACTGTTGCTGTGCCGGATGAGTGTTGCATCCAGAGACGGGCGACAGCGATAAAGGCGACGAAATCATACAGTGCGTGAATGATCATCGGGGTCAACAGGTTTCGACTTTCACCCACATCAAGCGAGAGCCCGAGGTAGAACCCGGCTATAGCCGCCATCAAGGCATAGAGTGGCGTAATCCAGTGTACCAAGGCAAAAATGAGGTTGCTGAAAATCAGCCCACCCACATAGCCCCAGTGAATCTCGAGCCATGGCTGGACGAAGCCTCGAAACAGGAGCTCTTCGGTAATACCTGCGAGCGAGGCAAGGTAGAGGAGTTCGTACCACCGGCATTGAGCCAACAGACCACCCAGTCTCTGGATGAGGATTTCCTGTAGCGGTTTTAACCACGGCAGGTGCTGCCCCAATATAAAGAGCACATAAAGTGGAATGACACCGGCTAGACCCCATAAAAAGGCAGCAATATCAGGGTGAAAGTCGCTCAGCGGGTCAACCTGAAGCCAGGACCCGAGAAGAAGCGCAAGAATACCCAGAGCGCCTTCAAATAAAGTGGCCATGCGCAAGAAGCTTAATTTGTTCAGAGGCATGATTGCGTTAGGGTAAATTTTTCCAGGTGGTGTAGGGCTGCTTTGCGAGTAGGGTGTTGTAGTACCGGATATCGGAAGTGACCTCTTGTCCTAACCATTCTGGGTGTTCGAAAGCTTCATCAATAGCATCCAGTTCGATTTCGGCAACGATGAGCCCGGCGTTTTCACCGTGGAATTCATCAATTTCCCACACATGAGAACCCTGATTCACAAAGTGTCGAGTCTTTTCAATCAAGGGGCCGTTTCCGAGTGTTTTGAGCATGAGTTCTGCTTCGAGGAGAGGCACTGCGTACTCAAATTCGTGACGCTGTGCACCGATGGTGGCGCTTTTGAGGTTGAGCCATGCGTCCTGACCCGCGGTACGAATCCGAATGGAACAGTGGGGCTCTGAACTGAGGTAGCCTTGCTTCATCGCGAGCGAACGACTGATCTTAGAGCGCCATCCCTCATTCTTCAGCAAAAACTTACGTTCGATTTCAAGATGGGCCATAGCAACTAGACCTTATGGGGCAAGATCCTGTGTCTGTTGCATCTGATCCTGAGCCCATTCTTCCCAGTAAGGTTTAGGGTGGAATCGATCATGAAGAAAATCAACAAAGGTTCTGACTTTTGCAGAGAGATGCTTACGGTGTGGATAAACCGCATGAATTTCAAGCGGAGCAGGGACGTAGTCGGTAAGGACCGCCTGCAGGCGTTTCTTGCGAATATCTTGTCCCACCATATAGGTCGGCAGGATTACAAGGCCGAGACCGCTGAGCGCAGCAATTCTGAGTGCGTCGGCAACATTGGCGTGCAGGCTGCCATTGACCTTCACCACAATGGTTTCACCGCCTGGACTATTGAATTGCCAGTGGTCTCTGGGCGTGAGACTTTGATTGATGAGGCAATTATGGTTTTTGAGTTCCTCGGGGGATGCCGGAACACCCTGTTTTTTGAAGTAGGCCGGTGATCCACAGACAACCCGCTGCGAGGTGCCGAGTGAACGCGCGATCAAACTTGAATCTTGTAGTTCATCGAGATGGATGGCGAGATCAAACCCTTCTTCGATGAGATCGGCATAGTTGC
>CAYFOC010000152.1:0-4484 GCA_964344615.1 uncultured Methylococcus sp. | reverse complement strand
TTCACTGGAATCAGTTCGCCCTACGAGGCTCCGGAAAACCCTGATTTGACGCTCTATACGGATAGGGATTCCGTGGAGGAGTGTGTCCAAAGGCTACTTGAATTCATCGAAGGCAAAATAGCGTTCGATTCTCCATCTGCTTCGCGCTGAACAGAAGTTTGGTGTCTTTGCTTTGTGCGGGCCATGTCATGGTGCTCCTTGCTCGCCCTGTCTTTTGCAGTTGACGTCTCTGGCCCGATCATCCTTCGCGAACTGAATTCAGGCTAATTTCTGTGGAGTCAGGATTTCAGGGCAGATGCATCCCGGTTGGCGAGATGGATCTCTGTGATCTGCGCTCAGGCGGGCTCGCCCGAGCCACGTTAAAACGCCATTCCAGTCCTCAAACAGCAACGTGACCAGAGCGGACTTCATTCGGTCAATTAAGTTGCCAAAACAAGTAGCTTCGCCTCATGCAGAACCCATCCAGTAAAAAGACTCCCAATGCGGGGCCTGTGTCTTATCACCGAAGGATAGCGACAGGCGCTCTATGGGTAACCGTATTTGTGCTTGCAGCAAGGATGGTGGGTGCTGCTAAGGAAATGATAGTTGCCTGGCGATATGGCGTAGACATAAAGCTCGATGCTTATGTCTTTGTATTCAATATGCTTAATTGGCCGATATCGATCTGGTTCAGTGTGCTCACCGTCGTTCTTATCCCGCTGATAACCCATGCGAAAGGGGATAGCGAAAAAAGCAAAATATTCAGGGGAGAGTTAATCGCTTTTACTTTGTTTCTAGGGTTGTGTTTTGGTCTTGCGTCCTGGCTAATCTTGCCGGTCGTGATGGAAAAAGCGGGCGGGAGACTTGAGCAGGATGTGATCCGGGAGGCGGTAAGGATTTCGGGGGTGATGAGTCTGTTGTTGCCGTTGGGAATCACCTCAGGTCTTCTCTCAGTGATATGCATGTCCTCAGGAAGTCACCGTAACACCCTATTCGAGGGATTGCCGGCGCTGATCATTGGTTTAAGCCTGGTCCTGATGCAAGAAGATCTGGATCCGCTTGTATCGGGTACAGTCGCTGGTTTTCTTGTGCAACTGTTATTTCTGTTCATCTATACGTATAGGAAGGGTGAACTTGTAGCGCCCCGGTTGCGTTTTACCTCAGTCCTCTGGAAAGACTTCAGGAGTAGCATAGCGATACTGATGGTTGGGCAGGTACTGACAACATCCACGGTGATGGTGGATCAGGTTTTTGCTGCAAGCTTAGGGCCGGGTTCTTTGTCAGAGCTCAGCTATGCAAACAGGATATTAGCCTTGATTCTTAGTATGGGCTCCATGGTTATCAGTCGTGCCACGTTACCAACCCTGTCAGAACTAAGTCTCACGGGAACCCGAAAGGCGGAAAGTATTGCGAGGCAATGGGCTAAGTGGCTGTTGTTGATTGGATTGGTTTCCGCGGTTCTGCTCAATGCGGTTGCGCCCCAAGTTGTATCGTTTATGTTTCAGCGCGGAGCTTTCCTGGCCGAAAATACCGAGCAAGTGGTTAACTTGTTAAGGTATTCATCTGTGCAGATTCCATTCTATTTTTCCAGCCTCGTTCTTGTGTCGGCTCTTGCCTCAAGGCGAAGGTATTCGGTGATTGCGACAACGGGTTCTTTGAACCTCTTGTTTAAGCTCATTCTGGCTTATTTTCTTGTCGATGGGATGGGGTTATATGGTCTCGCTCTGTCCAGTGCCGGTATGTATTTTTTCTCGCTAATGTTTCTTTTTTTGAAGACAAGGTAGATAGACATGATGCCGCAAAAAAATATGAGGGTGCCATGAAAATTCTTGTTTTCACATACTCATTGGCGGGTGGGGGAGCAGAGCGAGTTGCTGCCAATATGGCAAACCATTGGAATGAAAAGGGCTGGAGGGTGACGGTGGTCACTATTTCGGGTGCGAACACCGACTTCTACAGGCTGAATCCTTCAGTGAATAGAATTTCGCTTAACCTGGATCAGGAGAGTAGTTCTCCACTCGTTGGGCTTTATCGAAATCTGGTTCGGGTATTCAGTCTTAGAAACATCATCAAACAAGAGAGGCCGGACATAGCCCTTTCACTGATGTGGAGTTGTAATGTCCTGCTTTCATTGGCCTCTTCCGGCATTGCGGGATTAACCACTATAGGGTCCGAACATACTCATCCTCCCAAAGCCAACATTGGCATTCTTTGGGGGGGCATCCGAAAATTATTGTACGGGAGGTTGTCTGCCGTTACTGCCCTGACAAATCAAACCGCTATTTGGATTAAAGAAAACACCTCCGCGAAGAGGGTGGCGGTTATTCCAAACGCGATAAAGTGGCCCATGCCTAAGGCGGAGCCCATATTGTCGCCTGCAGAAAGAGGCTTCCGATCGGGTGACAAGATAATTGTTGCGGTAGGTCGCTTGGTTAAGCTCAAGCAGATGAATGCACTTATTGATGCTTTCTCAATGGTGTGCAGCGATTATCCAGACTGGCGGCTTGCGATACTGGGGGAGGGGCCGGAAAGAGTTGCTCTGGAGAGTCAGATCAGTAGCGAGGGCTTGGGGGATCGAATTGCCCTTCTCGGTATGGTTGGAAATGTCGGTGAATGGTATGAGTTGGCGGACCTTTGCGTTATGACCTCAAAGTATGAGGGGTTTGGTAACACACTGATTGAAGCGCTTTCTTATGGCGTTCCAGTATTAAGTTTTGACTGCGATACGGGGCCAAGAGAGATCATACGGGACGGGATCGATGGTTATCTTGTTCCTCCGGATGACGTGGGTTTATTGGCAGAGAAACTTGGTGAGATGATGGGGGATGCTGATCATCGGAGTCAGTTGTCCGAGAGGGCAAGAGAGGCTAGATATAGATTTTCCCTCGATGCTATTTCTTCGCAATGGGAAGCGCTGTTCTCTGAGTGCAATAGAAATAGATGATGCGCGTTAATGGTCAACAGAATCCATCTTGGGGTATGAAATCATTGCGCGCGTGAGAACAGTTCAACGAAGAGTGGATTAAGTTGCATTGATCCGGTCAGCGTAAGGTGAGAGGAATCAAAATAGTATGGTTTCGATGTTGAGCTTGAAAATAGGCAATGCCCATTCCTTGGGCAAAGATACACCGACGGATCAAAAGTCATTACATTAAAGCCATCGAGCGTCTTGATGAAGGCGGCGTAGGCTTGGTTTCTTTCTCGGTAGCCATCGAGCGTGGCTGAAATCTTCGATTCCCCGTCCTTATCCGAAAGCATCGCTTTTGGTACGTCTTCAGAGTAAGTCGGTACAGGGCCTATTAAAAATACCTTTATGTTGTTTTTGTCTGCGAGGCTGATGAGTTCGGATATTCCCTTCCTTGCCTTCTCGCTTGCATAAACATTGCTGTAGTGGATGACATAAGTGCTGATCTTGTGCTCAAGAGAGGCCGACACGATCTGTTCAGCAGTCGGTTTTCCGCCAAGGAGAGGTTCGTTTGATACAACGAAGTAGGTGGTGAATCCTGCTTCTGCAGCTCGATCAGAGAATACCTTTTTGATTGAGTCGGCATGGCTGTTCCCGATCAAAAGAACATTTTCTCCACTAGATACGCTACTGATGTTACAGATGATCTCTCCTGGATGGATGATTCTGAACATCTTGCCGCAGCGGTAAGTGTCTCGATCCGTCCAGGCGGAAAATATATTTCTTTCGGCATCGCTGTATCTGGCAAGGCTAATTTCATTCAGCGTATTAGAGAGCAGCAACACCAGAGCGATGGTGCCCCATCGAAAATATATCGAATCGATTGCTTGAGCTAATCGTTTCTCGATAAAGATATACGAGAAGATTGACAGAAGGCATATCAAAACGATTTCCTTCGCGGTTCCTTGCCAGTCAGCAGAGGTTAATCTTGTTCCACCAAAGGGAGCGTAGTTGCACAAGACGATGACAGGGAAATGTATGAGATAGATCGAGTAGGAGGCATCGCCCGTTTTCGAGAGAGCCCACCCAATTCCTTTCATCGTTATTTTCGAAGGAATGCCAATTCTGATGACGGCTCCGGTCAATAGGGTAATGGCAAGTGCGGGGAGAGCTGGATGCCCATAGCGTAGTGTGCCTGTTGCATCGGGTTTCAGATCCACCAGAAATGGGAAGGCGCAAAGCAGGCCTAGCAGTAAAATCTGGAAAAACGTCTTATGGCGTTCTAGCCAAGAGGGCTTCCTCTCTGGATACCACGCAACACAAGCCCCGATTAGAAACTCCCACACCCTGAGCGGCATCATGAAAAATGCTGTCTTTGGGGATATTGCCTGCACGATGAAGCATGAAGTGATCGAGAGAAAAAAGATCAAGGCGAATATCCACGGTTTGTTCCTAATGCCTCTGTATAAGAAAGGAACTAATAGGTAGAACTGTACCTCGACGGCGAGTGACCACAGATTCAGCAATGGATTGAACGCAGCCTTGTCGAAATAGCTGTTCTGGTTCCAATAGAACAGATTTGAGACAAAGAGGGAGGCCG
>CAYFOC010000151.1:0-4519 GCA_964344615.1 uncultured Methylococcus sp. | reverse complement strand
GGCTGACTGGTGCCATAGAACACCAGGTTGCTCTTGGGGTCATAGGTCAGGTAGCCCCAGGTCGAACTGCCACCCTGCAGGTACTTGTTGCTAGGCTGACCATTACCATCTTCCCACGAGGATTTGCCAAGGTCTGTGCCCTTGTCTTTCGCATAGAAGTTGGAGGTGGCGGCCGTAATCTTGACGTCGGCATCGGGTCCTGTGTTGTAGCCACGCCAAACCTCCCTGCCGGTTGCCACGTTCAGGCCTACCACGTAGCCGCGGGTCCCCATTTCACCACTGGAGGTTCCTGAAATCACAATATCCGGTCCATCCGCCAGAATCGGGGCACCGGTCGTGGTGACACCGATCTTGGGATCCGCGATTTTGGTTTTCCACACCTGTGCGCCGGAGGCCGCATCAACCGCTACCGTATAACCATCCAGTAGGTTGTAGATGATCGTATTGTGTTTCTGCGAGTAGACCATCCCTCGGTTGGTTGAATCACAACAGTTAACGGCTTTAGCACTTTCGCTCACTGATGGAGCAAAGGTCCACAATGGCGTACCCGTCGATAAATCATAGGCAATGAGCTTGTTCGGGTAAGGTGTCACGACGTACATGACTGTCTTGCTGCCACCAATCCCGTGGACTACCAGGGGTGCCCCCATGTGGCTGCCCTTGACTCCGGTCCCAAACCGGAATTCTTCGGTCAACCCCTGCGCCTTGACAACATCCGCCGTGAGGTCGGTAATTTCGCTGTAACGAATTCCCTGCGGTGTCCCACCGTCCTGGATCCAGCTGCCATCAACAGGTACCCCGGTCGTAGCTGCAGCGAATACCCCACCTGGCAGGGTTGCGGTAAGGGATAAACTAAGACCCACTGCGAACGCACTCACCGGACGTCGGTGAAAGCGTAACGTCCCCTTTTTCTTAATCATCATTTTTCCTCTTCAAAGCAAAACCTGCCGCGGACTGAAATCCAGCGGTTCTTGATTCAGGCAGTCAAAACATCGGACGATCAAAAGGTACAGGGTCGATAAGGACCATGACCAATGGATAATCCTGAAAAAGTTTTTTGGATATGAGGCTAAAAGCGCTGTACGCCCCGACTATCAGGGCATTCAAAGCGCACATCCCTTTCAAAGCCTCGAAGATATAACCCTTTTGGAGGTTAATTAAGGCTTCCTGTCAGTGAGGCCAGCTGGGTTTTTCCGGAGAAAATGGAGGCGATCAGAGCGCTTGACGCACTGAAACTATCGGGCAAGGAGGTACAACTCCCTGCAAGATAAACAGGTGCATGGCCGAGTTGCCTGACCTGATGGAGTTCAAAACTCGCGATGGCGGTGTAGCCGGTTTCCCCGTTGATGGGCTTAAACCCAATGGCCTTTAGCGGAAGGGTGCAGTTAAGCGATAGATCTGCATTGGTCAGTGTAACCGTGAGTCCCTCAACCGAGGAGAGCGCATCTGTATTGAAGCCGCTGACGCCCAGAGGGAGACTGACTGCCGCATCAAGGGATGTCGTAGATTTCTCGTGGTGCGCATAGGTACCAATACGAACATTCCCAGTACCTGACAGCCCGGTCAATGCGGGCACCAACTGTGCCGAGAGATCGGTCTGATGGTGGGTTTCTTTCAAACCCTCGGAGTGGTCCCCTTCACGGCTATGTAATCCATTAGCCAACACAGGAAAAGAAAGCAGATTCAGGACAGAAAGGAATAACAGATTCTTGCTCATCATGGCCTCGTTACCGAAAGAACGGAAGTAACGGGCAAAAAACCTGTGAGTGAACCTTCGGATGATTCGCAACAACCCAACCGAATGACCTAACCGAGGGTATCGGTTAGGGGACCATTCGAATTGCGACACATTGCGTTCGGGATGAGAACGTCACCCACAGGATGCATTTGCCCAACCACGATCCTAGTCGGAACAAATGAAGAGCCCTTTAGGGCAACATTAAGCTTCGATGAAAACCCGATCTGATCGCTTCAATTCAGCGAGATACTTAGGTTCAGGGGTCGATGCGCGTAATTTTGGAGCCTTCCAGATTCACAGCGCCCATGATTCCCTTCTGATCAAAAATGAAGGCATAGACATCGGCTCTTGCACTCGAGGTTGAAATACTGCCGGCAACCCCCTGATCGGCAATCACGATGCTTGGCCCGATACCCACTTGAAAACCATCCAAAGCATCCAGCGCATCCAAGGCCGATTTATTCATGAAGACGAGCACATAATCATAGGTTTGAACCCCGGCCTGAAAGCCAACGGAGGCAGTCACCAGGTTGTAGTAGCCGTCAACCTTCCTGCCCTTTTTCAACACCCCCTTTCCAAAATCAGCACCGCCGATGAATCCGGCCTTCACAACATCCGAAAAGATCAAAACCCCCTTGGATTTTTCCACCAGAGATCTGGCAGAAGGGGCTTCGGCATAGAGGGTTTCAAGGGTAGCCTCGGCTTCCCGATTGAGTTTATGGCCATTGGGTGAGGAGACACTCTTCGTGGCGGCGGTTTCACTCGCACAACCGGATATCAGAAGGGCGATCGCCAGAGAAAAAGATGTCAAAGAGCAGATATTTCGCATAGAGAGTATCCTCGACAAGGCAGGACGCGGATGAGATAGCCGACAAAGGCATAAACCGGCTAAAAACAATCATTCATCCTAGCACTTGGCCATGAATCGTTAGTTATCTTGGCTATGTCTTCATGAAATTTTAATGTTGACGCACAAATCTCCCTCACCTGCGTTTGAGACGATACTGCACAGACTGCCACCGACTTAAGTGAAGCGCCTCCGTGAACAACCCCTATGATCTCCCTCGGCTGTTGACTTCCCGAGTTGTACCGCCCCTCATACTGCTACTGATCTGGGGCATCGCTGTTTTTTCAGCCGGAGCCATGACGAAAGATTTGATTCATTCCTCAACGACCGTGAACCGCCAAATGGCGGAAGAGGTTCGTCTCATTGGGGTCATTCTCCAAAGAAGCACCGAACTGGAGCGAAAGGCTAGACTCCTGATTCTTTTATCTGATCCGATGATCCGTGAGCCCTATGAGGAAGATGCCTACGAAAAGACACGTCAGGCTTATCAGAAGGCCATCGGTGACTTGAATGCTGTCGTCACAGACCCTGAAACGATTCTTGCCATACAGGAAATCAAGGAAGAGGAAGCCCTGATTTATCAGAAGGTCAAAACGCTTGGAAATAGTTCTTCAGCCGCCGCAGCAGGACTTGATCAGCCCTTTGCAGACTTCAGCGACATGACCTTAAAGCTAGCCATTAGACTAGATGCTGGAACTCAAAAGGCGCTCGACCTGAACGTTCAGCGTTCGGAGAGTCAGTTGACGCGATATGTCTGGAGTAATCTGATTTCAGTGCTGTTAGGTTCTCTCGCGATCCGTCTTCTATGGCCATCACGTCGCCCGATCAAGGCGCCCAACTAACCTGTTCCCTGGCATCACCCACTTTTCGTCTAGACCATGCAGGACAATAAGAGAATCCCCCCCCTCCGGCGGTGCTTTGCCAAAGTCATGTTTGTGGCAATCTTCATCCCCTTCTTCTGGGGATGTACGGCTAAACAGATTGATGTGCATGAGGTTAAAAAAGCGAATCCCTTCGACTATGAAGAGACAGACATATCAAGCATTCTTGAATTTGCTAATCGCTTTGCCCTCCAGGATGAGGCGACTCAATCCCGCATCTGCACTGAACTCCAACAGCAAGCGACAGGCAAACCCGCTATCTCTTCCGGAATAGCGCTTCACCTTGCTGCTACCCAGCTTTTCATTCCATCCTGCGGAGATTTGCCTCAGGTACAAACGCGTTTGGTTGCATTGTCGCAAGACGAATCGGCACCCTCAGACCAGCGTTACTTTGCCATGATGGCCCTACGCTTGGTGGCGCAACATAACGAGAAGACAACACGTAAGCCCACTAAAAGAGTGAAATCTCGAAAATCAGCAGCCACGGGAACAAAGGCTGTGTCCGGTGAGCGCGCAGAGAACCGTCCCGAAGAGAATGTCTCCCCTTCGTCCACCTCAGCACCGCCAACCGATGCGATCGCTCGCAAGAAACTCGAAGCACTCAGAAATCTTGAGAAAGCGATGGATCGAGCACCTACGCCCTGAGTCCCATGTTTAGAGTTTGGCTCGGCGCCAGTAGCGCGATTTCTGTTTGCTTTGTTCTGATGCTATCCGGTGCTCTCTACTGGATTTCAGTCAATGTCGCGGAAAATGTCGCGACCTATCGACGCGCCACCCTCGCCTATGAGCGCTATGAACAGCTGGCTCATGAATCCTATCGCTACTTCAAAACAGAAATCGAACGTCTGACGAACGAAGACTTTCAGCCTGATCGTCCAGGGAACTCGAATCTTGAAAGTCTCATGGAGGCCTTGGAACAACTCAGGGAAGCCACGATCACAGAATCCGATGCCGGCAAAAACTTCCGGGTGGAACTTGAGCGGGTTGCCAAAATTCGCATTTTTCTCAATGGAAGCATCTATAAATTCCACGAAGTCGCGACTGAAAATCAGG
>CAYFOC010000150.1:0-4599 GCA_964344615.1 uncultured Methylococcus sp. | reverse complement strand
GCATCTTCATGGAGATTAAGACCGTACCCTAATTCCTCCAGCAGACCCCGCTCAAAACAACGGAGAGAGAAATCGGGCCTTGCGCCATGGGCCAAGCGCTGAAGCACCGAGAGCGTATCGCCGTAAAGGCCCGGATGCGGGTCCTCGAGGGGTAGGAGTCGAATCAGTAGTTCTGCCACGTAGAAGCCGCAGTAAAGCGCATCCCCCTCAAGCCGAGACCAGCCGGAGATAGCCTCATACCGGGTCAAAAGACGCAGTTCGCCACGTCCACCAACGGCGTAACGGATACGTGTGAATGGCAAGAGTTCGGCCTGAGACTGCTTTGATCGCCGGACACCCTTGGCCAAAAGTCGGAGCCGACCCTGATCCTCGGTAAAAAGATCAATCAGTGAACTTGTTTCGCGATAGGGGCGTACATGGAGGACGACAGCCTCCCGGGAAAGCCCCAGGAAAGAATCCGCCTGATCCGCCCTGCCTTCAGTCGGTATAACCGAGGCTTCGAAGCGCTCGTTCATCGTCAGACCAGCCCTCCTTGACCTTGACCCATAGCTGCAAAAAGACCTTGCCCTCAATCAGCCGTTCAAGATCCAGCCGGGAGCGCTCCCCTACTTTTTTGAGCACCTCGCCACCCTTTCCGATCACAATCGCCTTCTGACCCGATCGCTCAACCAGAATCAGGGCACGGATACGGGTCAGACCATCCTCAATTTTGTATTCCTCGATTTCGACGGTCAGTGCATGCGGCACCTCCTGTCCGAGTGATCTGAGCAATTTTTCACGGATAATTTCCGAAGCCATGAATCGCATCGATCGATCCGTAACCTGATCCTCCGGAAAAATAAAATCACCTTCCGGCAGATAGTCAAAAAGCGTTTTTTCGAGGACATCAAGATTCGCGCCGCGCAAGGCTGACAACGGGATCATGGCGGCAAACGGAAAGGCTTCCTGCGCCGACTGAAGGAAAGGCAGCAAGAGATCCTTGTCCTCCATGCGGTCAATCTTGTTGATGACCAGAATCACGGGTAAGCCGGACTGCCGAGCCCGCTTGAGGACCAATTCGTCTTCGGGAAGAAATTCGGGGCGGTCGATGACCCAAACCACGATATCGACATCGACAAAGGCCGTACCAGCCGCCCGGTTGAGGTAGCGATTCATGGCCCGCTTCTCGTTGGCATGAATACCCGGCGTGTCCACAAAGACCGCCTGACCTTCGGAGGTTGTCTTGATGCCGTGTATCCGGTGCCGGGTCGTTTGCGGTCTACGCGAAGTAATACTGATCTTCTGACCCAGAAGATGGTTCAACAGGGTGGATTTGCCAACATTCGGGCGACCCACGATCGCAACATAACCGGATTTCATTTGAGACTATTTTGCCTGGCGTTCCGAACGGGGATCGTCCGGGGTGTAAAGAGGCGAGAAAGGATAGCACGACCGCCACACGCGCCGAAGTGCGTCAACTGACGCACTTCGTGAGGCATATCCCTAATGCCGGAACGGGCCAGCGAAAATCAACGAAGCGCCGCCGCAGCCACACTCAGTGCTCTGAGCGCATTGCGGCAATCATCAGCGCGTTGAGAGTGAGCGGGATCCTCTGATGACAGGCACGCATGGCTCATCGATCGAGCCTCCTCCAGATTTCCCACATACCAAGCCACGCTCTTTGCGGTTCTATGGGACATCATCGAGGATGAACCCACACCGGGCCAAAAGGTAAAGAGTAGTGCAAAAGCAGTCGCAGTCAGGCCCAAAACAAGCCCCGGATGCCCATCACTTGAGCTTGAACGTGAAAGTACAAAAGGGTAACGATGCATTGATGATTCCCCCAAATCATGGTTTGCAAGACAAAGATTGCAAAAGTTGATGCGAAGGCGAGCCTGAATTCGGCATCGCGCCACCAACGTAATAGCAATTACCGGGCCAGAATAACTAAAGCTTGAGCCCCAACTCAGCCGTCAATCGTTCCAACACGGCTTCCGCAGCGGCCTGCTCGGCCCTTTTGCGCGAGGACCCCCGTCCTTCGCTTGCTTCCTCAAAAGGTGTGACGCGACACTCCACAAGGAAACTCTGATCATGCGGCTGACCACTTACAGACTTCAAAGTATAGCCGGGCAAATCAAATCCGCGGGCTTGCATTGCTTCCTGAAGCCGTGTTTTTGGATCTTTTTTCCAATCCCTGACAGACAGTCCATCGATCTGCGTCTCAAAGAGGGAAAGAATCCAGACTCTGCACGCATCCATACCCTGATCAACCAGAAGCGCCCCAATCAAGGCCTCAAATGCATCCGAGAGGATGGAGTCCCGTCGATAACCGCCACTTTTCAATTCGCCGGACCCGAGAATCAGATAATCCCCAAGATTCATGCTCCGCGCCATATTGGCGAGGGACGTCTGATTCACTAGGGTGGCCCTCAGACGACTCAGAACACCTTCATCCGCCTCCTGAAACTTTTGATAGAGACGTTCGGCAATGACAAAGCCCAATACCGAGTCCCCGAGAAACTCAAGGCGCTCGTTATTTTCGGCATGCGCACTCCGATGCGTGAGAGCTTGGCGAATCAGCGTGGGATTCCGAAACTGAAGTCCAAGCTTACGAATCAGCTTGTCAGAATCCTGAATCAGGTTGGATGATCTTGTTGGCGCCAATGGAATCAGTCGAGTTTCGTGCCAATACGGCTAAAAGAGATACCGGGCTTGGAAGAGTCCCAACTCATCCAGATAAAGAAAGCCCGCCCCACAAGATTGGCTTCGGGTACAGCACCCCAGAACCGGCTGTCGTTGCTGTTATCCCGATTGTCGCCCATCACAAAGTATTGGCCATCAGGTACAACAAACTCGCCCTCACGAATGGATGGATCATCCGTACGCACCAGGATCTGGTGGGAAACGCCAGGAAGATCTTCAGTAAGAAGGCCCTCTCCCGTCATCGATTCACCCTGCGTGCCGCCGGCATATCGACCGTTGCTCACCTGGGCAACCGGAACACCGTTGATGAAGACCTGCTTGTGATAATACCCGATACGGTCCCCCGGAAGACCAATCACACGCTTGATGTAATCAAGGGTCGGATCCTTGGGGAAGCGGAAAACGACGATATCACCCCGTTTGGGAGCACCATTTTCGATGATCTTGGTATTGAGCACCGGCAACCTGACCCCATAGGCAAACTTGTTGACCAGAATGAAGTCACCGACCAGTAATGTCGGCATCATGGAGCCTGAAGGAATTCTGAAGGGTTCGAAAATGAAAGATCTCAGAACCAGGACGATGAGTACGACTGGAAAAAAGGACCTTGCGTATTCGACCACGACAGGCAATTGGTCGACCGGCACGCGTCCCTTCACCCGCTCGACAGCCAGCCAATAGAGACCGGAAACAATCCCCGTTACGAAAGTCGCAACGACCAGAAAAAAAGAAAAATCGTAATCCATCAGGAATCCTTGCTGACGCGAAGCACCGCGAGGAAGGCTTCCTGCGGAATGTCGATTTTACCGACCTGCTTCATTCGTTTCTTACCGGCCTTCTGCTTTTCCAGGAGTTTCTTCTTACGGGTGATGTCACCTCCGTAACATTTCGCCAAAACGTTCTTACGCATTGCCTTGACCGAGGATCGGGCAATGATCTTAGAACCGATGGCTGCCTGAATAGCCACTTCATACATCTGACGGGGAATCAGATCCTTCATCTTTTCAACCAGATCACGCCCACGCGACTGGCTGATGTCACGGTGCACAATCAGTGACAGGGCGTCGACTTTTTCGGTATTGATGAGAATATCCAGCTTCACCAGAGGGGCCGCCTGGAACCTCAGGAATTCATAGTCGAAAGATGCAAAGCCACGACTTACGGACTTCAGACGATCAAAGAAATCCAGGACCACTTCACTCAGCGGCAGTTCAAAACTGACGGCAACCTGCCCCCCCATGAACTGCATGCGCTTCTGAACGCCTCGCTTTTCAATACAGAGACTGAGCACATTACCGAGATAATCTTGAGGAACCAGGATATTGGCCTCGATGATCGGCTCACGAATCTCCACAATCTCGTTGGGCGAGGGCAATTCGGAGGGATTGTCGATGGTGACGGTAGTCTCATCAGACTTCAGCACTTCATAGACTACGGTCGGTGCAGTCGTAATGAGATCAAGATCGTATTCGCGCTCAAGACGCTCCTGGATGATTTCCATATGGAGCATCCCAAGGAACCCGATTCGGAAACCAAATCCCAGCGCCTGCGAGCTTTCCGGCTCGTATTGAAGCGCTGCATCATTGAGGGAAAGCTTGTTCAAGGCCTCGCGCAGATCCTCATAGTCATCAGATTCGACCGGATAAAGTCCCGCGAAGACTCGGGGCTGTACCTTCTGGAATCCTGGTAGCGCCTCCGCACAGGGGGCATCAGTGGCCGTGATGGTATCGCCTACGGGCGCTCCAAAAATGTCCTTGATTCCGGCAATGACAAAACCGACTTCACCGGTGGTAAGAACATCCTTATTGAGGGACTTCGGCGTGAAAACGCCCAATTTCTCTACCAGATGACTCTTCCCTGTGGACATCAAAAGCACCTTTTGCTTTCGATGTATGGAGCCGTTGACCACTCTCACCA
>CAYFOC010000149.1:0-4642 GCA_964344615.1 uncultured Methylococcus sp. | reverse complement strand
GGGGTATCGACAATATTGATATGGTAATCGCGCCAGTCAATCGCGGTATTTTTGGCCAAAATGGTGATTCCACGCTCCTTTTCAAGAGCATTGGAGTCCATGACGCGTTCTTCGAGCTTTTCATGGGCCGCGAAGGTTCCGGATTGCTGGAGGAGTTTGTCGACGAGGGTTGTCTTGCCATGATCGACGTGAGCGATGATGGCAATGTTTCGAAGCTTTTCGATCATTGGGAGGTGCTTGTATTGATTGGATCGGGCAAAATCCGACCATTATAAGCCCTGCAGGCCACAATCGGCATCCCGTTTCTGCACCGCCCCCCTCTATTGACTCCTCTAGGAGATCGTTGTGAACGCCAACACCCTAAATTTTTCCACAGACAACGAGATGCTTGCCGCCGTGAATGAGAAGGATGAAGTGATTCATGCCCTTACTCGTCGCGAGATCCACGATAGACAACTCCGACACCGGGCCGTCCACATCCTCGTCAGCGATTCTCAAAACCGCATCTTGTTGCAGAAACGATCTGCCCACAAGGATGTGCATCCAGGCGCATGGGATACCTCAGCGGCAGGTCACGTGGATTTCGGTGAAACCTACCTGCATGCTGCAAGTCGGGAGCTACTGGAAGAACTGGGCATTCGGGTCACATCCCCAGACAATATCGGAAGACTTGAAGCTTCATCGGAAAATGGATGGGAGTTTGTGGAGGTTTATCATGTCGTGCACGATGGCCCATTCAATCCGAATGCCCATGAGATCGAATCGTTGCAGCTGCTGACTGTAGAAGAAGTAGAGACCTTGCTTCACGATGATCAGGAGACCGTGACACGCTCATTTCAAAGGGTGTGGGCGATTTACAAGGATCAACGCGCTCCTTAGCCACGGCCGCGCAGTCGATGTAGCAGCGCCTCAAATCCCTGGCGTGTCGATTCAAAGGCAAATTCAGCCGGATCCACTGCAAATGGATCATAGAGCTTGAAATCGGAGACATCATCCTGAGGTTTGATGTCCACTACTGTATCGATCGTGGCCGTAAAGAAAGCATCCGAGGTGCGATATTCAACGCCTTGGAATCGATAACGGTTTGCAGCACTGGTCAGATACTTCAAGCCCTGAACCTCAACGCCCAATTCCTCCCGGATTTCTCGCTCGAGACCCTGTTCGATTGATTCATCAAATTCGAGAAACCCGCCGGGGACGTCGAGCAGCCCTCGACCGGGATCCTTCGCCCTTACACAGAGCAGCAAGGACGATTCGATAAAAATAAAGGCCCCAGCGGCGGCCGCTACATTGAAAAAGAATCTGAATCCGCAGCGGCTACAGATCATTTCTCTATCTGCACGAATATGCGGTTTACATTCAGCGCAGCGGGGGCAGAATCGAAAAAGTTCACGCATGGGGGGATTCAACTCCTGTGATACATTCGTCGTGTCTTTCTCAAGAACTCATCACCGTATCAAAGATGCCATCGTTCAGAGCCCTACTCTTCAGCGCATTCTCACTCCTTGCCCTGACTCCTGGCCAAGTATGGGCCGTCGAGTGTACCGATGGCGCCAATGATTGGATCCGTTTATCGGCCCGCAACCCAGAGCCCGGGCAAAGCATCAGAATCAAGGCCATTTCGACGGAACAAGCGCTTTCGGAAATCAAGGTTGTCGCGGATGAAGAGGCCAGATCCATCGCGTCCGAAAAATCCGAAGGGCCACCATGGGTGCTGGATGCCCAAACAACCGTGCCCTCCTCCGGCAACTTACGCATCCTGGCCCTTAGAAACGAGAGGGTTGTCGCCTGCCGAGATCTGCGCTCCCCCTCGACGGATCGCTCGACGCGGGACGGATGGACCCGTGCGGATGAAGCATTCTACTCTGCGTGGATTGCGCAATTATTTGATGCGCCACCCGAGAAGGAATTAAGTTTCCGCTCACTCGAACCTGTGATCAGAGACCCCGACAGAAATTTCCTCTATGGTTATCTGGGGGATAACGAGGATAAGAAACTGCCAGCCACACCGGACTGTGCAGATCTTCCCTATTTTCTTCGCGCCTACTTTGCCTGGAAGAACGCACTCCCTATCGCCTATAGGTCTTGTGATAGAGGAAGCGGGACCAGACCACCTCACTGCAGCAGTCCGACCATTGATGACCGTCTGCTCGCGGGATCGACATCGAACGCGGGCTTCGCGCAATTCAGCCGCAAATTGTTTGATGTGGTCCATTCCGGGAGTGCCCGGACAGCCATTAATGATAATTCCAGCGATTTTTATCCTCTGGCTCTCACACGGGAGGCTTTGTGGCCTGGCACCGTTTATGCGGATCCTTACGGACACACGCTTATTCTGGTGAAATGGGTTAAACCGCAGGATGGAAAGCCTGGCCTCCTGCTTGCAGCAGATGCACAACCGGACAACTCGGTTACACGCAAACGCTTCTGGGAGGGGAATTTCCTATTCGCCGATATCGCCGGAGCCGGCCCCGGTTTCAAGGCGTTTCGCCCTATTTTCAGGGAGTCCGGACGATGGCTCATTCCTGATAATGAAGCCCTTGAACGTGAGGCACCATTCGGGGCTTTCTCCAATGAGCAATCTCATCTCACTCCGGATGATTTCTATGCTCGCATGGAAAATGCGATGAACCCAGGGGGATTGAAGCCTCTGAATGCCTACGAAAGCAAATTGAATGCGCTCGTGGAACAGGTGAAAACCAGAGCGAATGCCGTTGAGAACGGCGAGGTGTGGGCAAGGTCCCATCGTGGCACCGTCATACCCATGCCCCAAGGATCCGCCGTATTCGAAACCACGGGACCTTGGGAGGATTTCGCCAGTCCCTCAAGGGACATGCGCCTTCTTATAGCCCTCAACGTCGTCGCGACATTCCCCGAAAGTCTCAGGAGACATCCTGAACTTTACCAACTGGATCATGAAGACCCCAGCACCGCTTCAGATGAAGTGGCCCGGTACCATCGGGATCGCATCCAGGAAATCCATTTTGAATATAGACGCAGTGACGAAAGTCTCTACACATTGAGTCTGGAGCAACTTTTCAAGCGTCGCGAATCACTTGAAATCGGTTACAACCCTAATGACTGCGCAGAAAAACGTTGGGGGGCGATTCCAGGTTCCGAGGAATACAGCACGTGCACACGGACAGCACCTGCCGACCAGCAGGCACGAATGGAGAAGTACCGCCCATGGTTCCAATCAATGCAAAGGCCCACCCGTTGAGAAATTCCATCATCAAGACAACGACAGTTTGTATCCTACTCGCGATGGTTCAGTTGGGGTGTGCAACCAAAAAATCGACACCGGCCGCCAACACCGGAAATCAGCCCACCGTACCCGCGGAAGCCGTGACGGGTAAGCCACGAAAAGGTAGCCAGGTGGATCAGATCCTCAGAAATGCGGAGGCTGAGTGGGACTTTTTCGGTAAACAAACCGTCGTGATTGAGGATGACCGTGAATCACTCCCGCTTGTGGGCAAATGGGAAGATGATGGAGAGACATGGGCCGCACGCGTAAATACCTACTGGCGGAGCGTCGGCAAGCCTCGACTCGATGGATACGACTGTAAACAGCCCTGGTCAGCCGCTTTCATCAGTTACATCATGCAGGAATCCGGGTTGACGGGGAGTGAATTTCCTTCCGCCGATGCGCACTGGACCTACATTCGATATTTTGCTCAGCGGGACGAAAGACCTGCCGCTTTCAAAGCACACAAGATCTCTGAATATGCGCCTCGGCCGGGCGACCTGATCTGTGCAACGCGGGGGAATTCGGGCTTTATTCCGATCTATGACGCCATGGACACCAACAGTGTCCTGATGGGCCACACAAAACTCCATTGCGACATCGTAACCTCGGTTCACGGGAACCACGTCGATGCCATCGGGGGGAACGTCAGAAACTCTGTGTCCAAGACAACCATCAGCACACTGCCCGATGGTAAGTTGCAACCCACGGAACGTCGCCCGTGGTTCGTGATCCTTGAGAATCAACTTAGCCGATAGCTTTAATCGATCCTCAAGGGGTACTGAAGCGGCGGAGTCTTCTACATACCGCGGAAGTTCATGCCTCTCGCAATGTTTCCGCCTGCGCCGCGCATCATGTTCATGAAGTTGCCCTTCTTGAACTTCTTCATCATCTTCTGCATTTGGTCGAACTGCTTAAGCACTTTGTTCACCTCCTGCACATCCGATCCAGAACCGCGAGCGATACGCTCCTTTCTTGATGTATTGATCAAGTCAGGATCTCTTCGCTCTTTCTGGGTCATCGAATCAATGATCACGATCTGACGCTTCCAAACGTCGTCGTTCACTTGTTCTTTCACGTGTTGCGGTACCGCTCCCATGCCCGGCATCTTGTCCATCATGGCCGTGATGCCGCCCATGTTTTTGAGCTGCTGGAGCTGATCGTAGTAATCGTTGAGGTTGAAGCCTGCGCCTTTCTGGATTTTCTTTACAAGCTTCTCGGCTTTCGCCTTGTCGATCGTGCGCTCTGCCTCTTCAATCAAGCTGAGAACGTCACCCATTCCCAGGATTCTTGAAGCAATACGATCCGGATGAAACTTCTCGAGTGCCGCCGTCTTTTCACCGACGCCAATGAACTTGATGGGCTTGCCGGTGACATGTCGCACCGATAAGGCCGCCC
>CAYFOC010000148.1:0-4648 GCA_964344615.1 uncultured Methylococcus sp. | reverse complement strand
GTTCTCCCTCATGGAGTTCGGCAAGGTCCTTGAACTGATGAATCTGTCGATGCGTGAAGGGATCATCCAGACTATCGGCATTGGCTAGATGCGACATCATGGATACGGGGCCCTTCACGGTCTTACATTTGCGAAGACGCTTGGTGAGCTTTTCTACTTCGGCAGGGTGCACACCGAGACGGCTCATGCCCGTATCGACTTTGAGCCAGACGGTGAGAGGGTAACCCCGCGTTCTGGCTTCGAGGAGATCGACCTGCCAGGCCGAGTGGACCACCGGCTCCAATGAAAGCTTTCCATAAATGGACAGTTCATCCTGATCGAAAAATCCTTGAAGGACCGCGATTCTCTGCGTAAAGCCGGCCTTACGCAGTTCGATGGCTTCCTGCGTTCTGGCTACCGCAAATGCATCGGATTCGGAAAGCCCTCCTGCAACGCGAATCAAGCCATGGCCATAGGCGTTGGCCTTGATCACAGCCATGACCTTGGCTGCAGGGGCTATCTGTTTGACCTTGCGGAGATTCTCCCGCAACGACCCGATATTGATGAGGGCATGTGCGACCCGTGTCGGGTCAGTAAGGCTCACCGGCATATGGGTCGTGAATGTAGTTCTCAAAACGGGTGTATTGACCAAGGAACGTCAGGCGTGTGGTCCCGATGGGGCCATTACGTTGCTTGGCAATGATGATTTCGGCAGATCCCTTGTCTGTCGTGTCCTTGTTGTAGACCTCGTCGCGGTAGATGAAGACAATCAAGTCTGCATCCTGCTCAATCGCTCCCGAATTATGGCTAACTATGCCATCCGCAAGCCAAGAAGCAGGACCCGGAACGGTAAGGTCATAGACATCTTCTATGCCGTCTGCCTCGATTCGAACGACCTGATCCCAAAAGAGTTCGGATTCTGCCCAGACGTTGAGTGACGGGTCTTCAAGGTGACGTGCGTAATCGGGTACGACCTGTCTTGATGGTGAAAAATTGAAATGGCTACTGCCGCCGTAGGATGTTCCGCGCATGGATGCCATGGCGCGGTGGGAGATTCCTCGGGACTTCATGGCGGCTTTAACCTCTTCGAATATCTCGAGAGGAACCGTGTCGACATTCGGGTTTGAGGTCACGTAAGCGAGCGCTAGGCGCGCTTTCTCTGCGGGTGCTACCCGCGGGCCGAACGCGCCGATCTCGTCGAGGAAAAGGCGTTGTTGGGCTGAGGAACGTACATCGACATTCCAGACGGGCTTCCCTTCTCGCTGCACAACCTTGCCGATTCTCGCCACAATCCCGAAGCGCATAAGAAGTGCGGCGACATCCCTCGCTAACCTTTCGCTACAGGTGCTGAAATAAATCCGGGGGGCGCCCCTGTCCTTACGGACGTAGATGGAGCCATCCGTTGCCCAGAGATGCCTCAAGAGTAAAGCGATTTGGCGGTTGGACAGGCGGAATACATCCTCCGGCAGATGTTTCTGTTCCGACCTTTGCCCATAAATGCCCAAGTTCCGCAACCAAAGGTTGACGCCCCTTGGGGCCCATCGGTTGCCATTTCCGGAGATGACCAGCTGGTGCCAGGCCCCCCGTCCTTCGTGTCGATTGACCGTACATCCGAAAGCCTCTGCCGCCTCACGAACGGCATTGCTATTGTCCTCGGATGCCGTCGTGTAGCGCAGGGGTTGATGCTTTATATAACTGCCATCGCCCACAAGGTGACCCAGAAGGGCGACTTCATGGTCTGGCCATTCCAGGGGGGCGGTGGGTTCTGACAAAGAGCGAGCAAGGGCAATCCGATCTCCAACTTTGATATCGCCAAGGGTTTGCCAGCCGGTGCCTGTAAAAATGCGATGTTTTGCCGTCGCGCGAATCTCCCGACCACTTGCCAGCGAGACTTTCAGAAGGGGTTTAGGTCCGATTTTCCAGACCTTGTCCGAGCCTGCCTCGATGATTTTCTGATCTTCGGACATGGCGAAGACGCGAGGCGTTGTTCCCACGAGTTCACGGATGGGAACGCGGCGACCATCCGTAAGGCACACCAGGGTATCGCCTGGTACGCATTCGCGGAGATCCGACATGATCGGACGCTTGTTGGGGCGCTGTTCTAGGCTTCGGTTCAGCTGTGAAAGGGCAATCACTGGGGTGCCAAGTTCCTTGGCAAGACCTTTGAGCTGACGCGAGATATCTGAAATTTCGTTGACTCGGCTTTCGCTACCCGGTGACTGCATCAACTGAAGATAATCCAGTACCACCAGCCCCAGTTTCCCATCATTTTCGCGGGCAAGGCGTCGGCAACGGGCCCGGACTTCCGTTGGGGTCATGGCGGGCGTGTCATCAATGTATAGCTTGGTTTCAGAAAGAATGCTGATGGCCGAAGTCATTCGAGGCCATTCATCGTCTTCCAGTTTTCCCGTTCGCACTCGATGTTGGTCGATGCGTCCCAGTGAAGAGATCATGCGCATCGCAAGTTGTTCGCCCGGCATTTCCATACTGAAGACGGCGACAGGCAACTGTTCCTTGATGGCAACGTGCTCTGCGATATTCATCGCAAAAGTGGTTTTCCCCATCGACGGGCGCCCGGCAACGATGATGAGGTCAGAACTCTGCAGTCCCGAGGTCATTTCATCGAAATCACTGAAACCGGTACTGGCACCTGTAATGTGTCCATCCTGATGGAAGAGGGTTTCGATCCGTTCAATGGCCTTGGCAAGCAGGGGCTTGATCGCACTGAAACCGGTTCCCTTTCGTCGATATTGATCCGCGATTTTAAAGACCGTCTGTTCGGCCGATTCGATCAGCTGGATGGTTTCCCGGCCCTGAGGGCTGTAGGCAAGATCTGCGATTTCTGATCCTGAATGAATCAGCTGGCGGAGAATGGATTTCTCGCGAACGATGTTGGCATACGCCTCGATGTTGGCAGCGCTCGGCGTTTCCTTGGCAAGGGTCGCAAGATAGGCAAGGCCCCCGCATTCTTCAAGCCATCCGAGCTGTTCGAGAGATTCGGAAAGCGTAATGACATCCAGCGGCGATTGCTTTTCCGCCAGAATGCGAATGCCCCGGTAGATCAGCTGGTGATCGCGGCGGTAGAAATCCTCTTCGATCAGCATGTCTGCGACTTTGTCCCAGGACTGCTTGTCCAGCATTAATGCCCCGATCACCGATTGCTCGGCGTTGATCGAGTAGGGTGGAATCTTGAGGCTCTCGATATTTTCCGATCCCTTCCTGGACTTCTCGCGTTCAGCCATGATCAGGCACTTCCTGTCTTTTGATGGATGCGTTCGATGATAGAGGTTGTGGAGTGTCCTTCGACGAATTCCAAAATCTCAACCTGGCCACCATTGGCAAGGACATGGTCGTGTCCGGCAATGGTTTTGATATCCGTGTAATCACCGCCCTTGACCAGAATGTCCGGAAGAACGATGCCGATCAGATCTCTTGGGGTATCTTCCTCAAAGGGAATCACCCAGTCGACACATTCCAGCGCTGCCAGCATCGCCATGCGATGAGGGAGGGCATTGATCGGTCGCTCCGGACCCTTGAGTCTTCGGACAGAGTCGTCGGAATTCACCAGAACAATCAGGCGATCCCCGAGCTCCCTTGCTCTTCGGAGGTAGTCGACATGGCCTGGATGCAGGATATCGAAGCACCCATTTGTGGCCACGATCCTTTCACCTCGTGCCTTTGCGGATTTGAGAACGGGAAGGATATCGGTGGTAGCGATGACCCCGCGTTGCTCGGCTTGGTCACCGTGCAGCGCTTGCCGAATCTCCCCGGGATTTACCGTTGCCGTGCCAAGCTTGCCGACCACGATGCCGGCTGCAACGTTTGAAAGTTGAGCCGCCTCTGAAAGTGTCATGCCGCTCGCTAGGGCGGCAGCCAGGGTGGCGATGACCGTATCCCCGGCGCCCGTCACGTCATAGACTTCCTTGGCTCTTGCCGAGAGATGAAGGGGAGCTACGCCCTGGCTGATCAAGGTCATCCCCTCGCTGCCTCGAGTGATGAGAAGGGCTTCCAGCTCAAGCTGTTCCCTCAAGGTCTCGCCCAGTTGCATCAGATGATTTTCATCGTGAGCGGGCCCCATGATGGCCTCAAACTCGTGGCGATTCGGCGTCAGGAGCGTGGCTCCTTTGTACTTCGTGAAATCCGAACCCTTGGGATCGACCAGAACCGGTTTTCCGAGTTCTCGGGCGAGCTTGATCAGGGCTTCAGGGTGGGCTAGCGTTCCCTTGCCGTAGTCAGAGAGGATGACGAGATCAGCCTCTTGAAGGGCCGTCACATAGCCTTCCTGCAGAGATGCCCTGTCATCGGTATGGAAGGCTTCCTCAAAATCAAGCCGGATCAGTTGCTGATGGCGGCTGATGATCCTGAGTTTCGTGATGGTCGGTGCATGCTGAGAGCGCGCAATGCGAGAGATGACCCCTTGCGATTCAAGCAGTGCGATGAGCGCAGATCCCGCCTCGTCATTGCCGCAGTGACCATGCAATTCGACCCTGCCGCCAAGCGCTGCGATGTTCAGAGCCACATTGCCAGCACCGCCTGCACGTTCTTCAATTTCATCCACGCGGACAACGGGGACGGGAGCTTCAGGAGAGATTCGCGAGGTGCCGCCATGCCAGTAGCGATCCAGCATGAGATCGCCAGCGACAAGAATTCTACTTCTTTTAAAATCAGG
>CAYFOC010000147.1:0-4737 GCA_964344615.1 uncultured Methylococcus sp. | reverse complement strand
ATTCGTGATGGCGGGGTCATAGCAGAAGGTTACGATGCTGAACTCGACGAACTCAGGCAACTGAGCCTGAATCATGATCAGTATCTTCTCGATCTTGAGCAACGGGAGCGCGATCGGACCGGAATCGCCAACCTCAAGGTTGGATTCAATCGCGTACAGGGCTTTTATCTGGAATGCTCCAGACTTCAGGCTGATCGCGTCCCGGTCGAATATGTCCGCCGCCAGACTCTCAAAGGGGTTGAACGCTACATCACCCCGGAACTCAAGCAATTCGAAGACAAGGTTCTCGGTGCTAAAGAGCGGGCTTTGGCCTGTGAGAAGGCGCTCTGGGAAAGCCTACTGGATCGTCTCGGCGAAGAGATTGTCGACTTCAAGCAACTGGCCGAAGGGCTCGCAGCGACTGATGTCCTGACCACCCTAGCCCACCGCTCTGACCAACTCCAGTGGTCACGACCGACACTGAACAGCGAGCCTGGCCTTTCGATCCGGGCGGGTCGACATCCTGTCGTCGAAAGCGTACTGAAAACGCCCTTTGTCCCCAACGATCTCAGCCTTGATGACCAGCGACGAATGTTGGTGATCACCGGCCCCAATATGGGCGGAAAATCGACCTATATGCGCCAGACGGCCGTCATCGTCCTGCTTGCACATATTGGCAGTCATGTTCCGGCCGATGAGGCCATCATTGGCCCCATTGACCGCATTTTCACCCGAATCGGCGCCTCCGATGATCTGGCCAGTGGTCGTTCCACGTTCATGGTCGAAATGACGGAAACCGCCAATATCCTCCACCACGCCACGGCCAATAGTCTTGTCCTGATGGATGAAATTGGTCGAGGCACGAGTACGTTCGATGGTCTTTCACTGGCTTTCGCAAGCGCTGAATACCTCGCCAGAACAACCGGCTCCATGACACTGTTCGCTACGCACTACTTCGAACTGATCGGCCTGGCGGATGAGTTTTCCGAGGTTGAAAACGTCCACCTGGATGCTGTTGAGCATCAAAATGGCATCGTTTTCCTTCATGCGGTGAAGGAAGGACCCGCAAACCAGAGTTATGGACTTGAAGTGGCGGCACTCGCAGGCGTTCCAAAATCGGTCCTGCGACGCGCCAAAGAGAAGCTGGTTTCTCTTGAAAGAAAGGCTATTGAAGAGCAACGGGAGCGACCTGGACTCCGACAGATGGACATATTCGCAAGTCCGGAGATCGATCCCGCTCTTGATCTACTCGACAGTATCGACCCTGAGTCGATCACACCAAGGGAGGCCGTTGACCTCCTTTTCCAGCTGAAGTCGGCAAGAAAATCCAGCTAGACCTTCTTGCCGAGGTAACTTACTTGGGGTCTGCCTTGGCCCCGGAAACGACCTCATCCTTGACGCCATCCAGCTCCTTGCTAAGTTCCTTGGGGGGGACGTAGCCTGGGATAATGACGCCCTTCTCGGTGACGATCATCGGCGTTCCGCTGGCACCAAAAGCATGTGCAAGAGCCATATGCTCGTCAATTGGATTCTTGCAAGTCTTCGACGTGAAGTTTTCCCCATTCTTCGCCCGGGTCAAAGCTGCATTACGATCCTTGGCACACCAGACGGTCTCTGCCTTCTTGTAGGACTCGCTATCCTTGCCCGCACGCGGGAAGAACAAATAGCGCACTTCAATCCCTTCCTTCAGATACTCCTCAATCTGGGAATGAAGCTTACGGCAATAGCCACAATCAATATCCGTGAACACATAAATGAGGTGCTTGTGAATCTTGGGCTTGAACACAACCATGTTGTCCACGCCCAACTTCTCCAACGCCTTCAGCCTGACCGACGACAAACGTTGGTCACTCAGGTCTTCACGCGTTTTGAGATCCATGATTGATCCATGAATCAGGTACTTGCCATCCTCAGAAACATAGAAGAGCCGAGCACCGACCACGACTTCGTACAGCCCCTTGACCGGAGACTCTGAGATGCTGTCGGGCTTGATGCTAGGCAGCGCTTCCTTCAATGCAGCTTCGACGGTCTTGCCATCAGCCGAAACGACTCCACACCAAAGGGACAAGAGCGAAATTGCACAAACGATCACACGGTTCATCAAAGGTTCTCCGCAAGAGGCCCTATTTTCTCAAACAGGGAGGTGCCCATGCGCCGTGCAGGGCCAAAGTCATAGCCGACCAAGGTCAAGATAAAGCCCCAACAGCATCAGGCTAATCAGCACCATCATGCCGACCTGTTGAAGGTAGATCTGTGTCCGATCCGAAAGAGGACGACCCCGGATGGCTTCCAATAGGTAAAAGAGAAGATGCCCACCATCAAGCACAGGAACGGGCAAAAGGTTCAAAACGCCGAGACTCACACTGACCAATGCCAAAAATTTCAAAAAGTGGTCAAAGCCCAAGCTTGCGGATCTTCCCGCCAACTGGGCAATGCTGATTGGCCCGCTGAGGTTGTCTACTGCAGCCCTACCTACAAGCATTTTTCCAGCGATCTTGAATGTCGCCGTTGCGTAGTCATATGTTCGTTCGGTCGCTGCAACCAGCGCATCCCATGGACCTAGCCGATACTCAACTTCCAAAGATTTGTAGAGATCTTCAGGGACGTGGACCTGCGCCCCAACCCGTCCAATAGGAGCAGGAATCGGAGACTCATCGGGTGCTTCAACGTGGGAGAGCCTTCGTACCAACTTTCTGAGCACACCTTCTCGTGAGCGACTCGTTTCGGGCTGCAACGATTCCGGCGTGACCGTCAATTTGACTAACACGTCATTGCGATCCACTTGAACTGCAATCGGCGTTGAAGGGCGTGTCCGGACATATTCAGCCCAGTCTCGCCAATCCTTGACCGGCTGGCCGTCCATTTTGATCAGGCGATCACCCGACAGGAAACCTGCGGCCTCGGCAGGACTCCCGGGCAAGGTTTTCTCGATGATGGGAGCAAGAGGGATTTCCATGGGCTTGAGACCCAGTTTTTCCACCACCTGCTCAGGACTCCCCAGCCCCGCATCCGTCAACTTCAGTGAACGCTCTAGAATCTGCCCGTCGACTGAGACCACCTCAACCGTTGCAGCATCTTCCTCCACCAGATCTTCGAGGATACTGCCAACAGCAAGCGGCCACGTGGGCGTCTTGCGCCCATCGACGGATCGAATCTCATCACCTGTACGAAAACCACCTTGAGCGGCCAGAGAATTGGGGGCCACCCGACCGACGACAGGTCGGCTTCCGGTTTCTCCCCACATGAAGGTGATCCAATAAATAAGGATCGCAAGCAGAAGATTAAAGAGGGGGCCAGCCAGAACAATAGCCGCACGCGCCATCACCGGCTTCTGACTGAACGCCACCGGCAAATCCTTGGCCTCCACAGGACCCTCACGCTCGTCAACCATCCTGACATAACCACCCAGGGGCAGAAGGGAAAGAGTGAACTCGGTATCGTCAGGAGATTTCTGGTGCCGCCAGATCACCTTTCCGAATCCCAGTGAAAAGCGAAGAACCTTTACACCGAGCTTACGCGCAACCCAGTAATGACCAAACTCGTGGACCGCGATCAGGACCACGAGTGCGACAGCGAAGAAAAATAGAGTATGTGGAAGTGATTCCATCAGGCCGAGGCGTGTATCGTTGAATTACACCAAAGTGGCAATGAATGATTCCGCAGCATGTCTGGACAGACGGTCCGCCTCGAGAACGGCTTCAATGTCTGTAGCCTTCAAGTTCTCGACGGTATCCATCGCATGCTTGATCACATCCGGAATAGCAGTGAAGCGAATGTGCCCATCCAAGAAAGAAGCCACAGCAATCTCATTCGCTGCATTCAGGATAGCAGGCATGGTATCACCTGCCCGAACGGCATCATATGCGCGCTGCAAACAAGGGAACCGTTCAAAATCAGGCGCTTCGAAATCAAGACGCTTGATCTGGAAAAGATCCAAGGCAGATGCTCCTGATGCGAATCGCTCAGGCCATGCCATTGCGTGAGCAATCGGAATCCGCATATCAGGGCAACCCATCTGCGAAAGCACCGAACCATCGTCATAGTCGACCATGGAATGAATGACACTCTGGGGATGAATGACAACCTGAACCTGATCTGGGGGCGTATCAAACAACAGACAAGCCTCGATCAACTCGAGCCCCTTGTTCATCATCGTGGCCGAATCAACCGAAATCTTGCGCCCCATCACCCAGTTCGGATGGGCAACCGCCTGTTCGGGCGTGACGTCATGTAGTTCGTTGAGCGCCTTTCTCAGGAAGGGTCCGCCAGAGGCGGTCAGGAGAATACGGCGCACACCGGCTGCCTTATGCCCTGCGCGATAATTGGCAGGCATACACTGGAAAATCGCATTGTGCTCACTATCGATGGGCAGCAGCGCGGCTCCCGACTTCACGATCGCCGTCATGAACAAAGGTCCAGACATCACCAAGGCTTCCTTGTTGGCAAGCAGGATCGTCTTACCGGCCTTGGCGGCAGCCAGGGTGGGAAGCAAGCCTGCAGCACCCACGATGGCGGCCATGACCGAGTCCACCTCAGGAAGCGTACTGACTTCTTCAAGCGCCTTGGCGCCCGTCAGCACCTGGGTTTCCTTGATCCCTTTGGCTTGCAGCGCTTCTTTCAAACGTTCAGCCTGAACCGGATCGATCATGACAGCGTAACCGGGGCGGAACGCTTCGCACTGCTCGGCAAGACGCTCCCAGTTACCATTGGCGGTCAATGCAACAACACGGTAATCCTCAGGATGACGACCCACGACAT
>CAYFOC010000146.1:0-4802 GCA_964344615.1 uncultured Methylococcus sp. | reverse complement strand
CAACGCCAAGGCCGTAGCCGATGTTATTGGCCACCGTGTCGTTGAAGAGGGTGACTTCTTGGCCCACGTAGGCGATCTGGGCGCGAAGCACATTCAAAGGCAGTTCGTGAATCGGGATTCCATCGATCAGAATGCTCCCGGCGGTGGCTTCATAGAGCCTTGGGAGGAGGCGGATCAAGGAGGTCTTGCCGCTGCCGGAATGGCCCACCAGGGCCACGGTCTTTCCGGCATCGACCCGAAGATTCAGACCTTCGATCACAGGAGCGGCTTGTCCCGGGTAAGAAAGATAAATATCGCGGTATTCGACGTCGCCTCTGACGGATTCCAGTTGGCGCGTTCCGGTATCGCGTTCCCGCTCGGTATCAAGGAGTTCAAAGATGTTGCCGCCGGCTGCAATCCCTCGCTGGAAGACGTTGGCCAGATTGGCGACGCGCTTGATGGGGCTCAGCAGCATCGACATGGCGGCGATGAAGGAAATGAGGCTTCCCGTTGAAATCGTGTTGCGGATGTCATCGAGTGACACCACGTAAAGAATGGCTGCAAACCCGCCGATATAGATCAGCTGAATCAGCGATCCGCTGCCGGCTTCCGTTGCGATCCGCTTCATGTAGCGCCGGAAGTTGGTTTCGTTCTCCAGATCGAATTTACGGGCTTCGTATTCCTTGCCGTTGAAGACCTTGACGATCCGTTGTGCATCAATGGCTTCCTGCGCCACATGCCCGACATTGCCCATCGATTCCTGGATCTTGCGGCTCACCCTTCTGAAGCGGCGGCTGACGGCACTGATGGAGACGCCCAGCAGGGGGCCGACCACGACCATGACCAGGGACAGTTTGAGATTTTCATAGGCCATGAGCCCGACAAGCCCCAGGATGGTCATGCCATCTCTGAAAATCCCCATGAGACCGTTGGACAAGGATTCAGCCACCTGTTCGGTGTTGAAGAGCATTTGCGACATCAGCTGTCCCGACGAGGCCCGGTCATACTGGGAGCAGGGGAGGTTAAGGAGCTGATCGAAAATGTCTTTTCGAAGGTCCGAGATGACGCGTCGGCTGACCCATCCAGAATAATAATCGCTGATAAAGCCGGCGATGCCACGGATGAGGGAGAGGCCGATCAGGATCAGCGGTGCCATCTTCAGGAAGGTCGGATCCTGTTGGACAAAGCTCCCATCGATCAGGGGCTGGATGAACTTTGCAAAGGCCGGTCCCATGGAGGCATAGACCACCATCGCGATGATGGAGATCAGAAAGTTTCGCCAATAGGGAGAGATATAGCGCAGGAGCCTCTTGTAGACGACAAGGCTATGGGGTTCGGTCGAGTCTACGCTGGATCTCGGCACGGAGGCCTCAAGAGGTTATGGGGCGGTTGATGCGGCTAGCAACAACGGGAAATGCGAGACCAACGTCTCGCCACCCGCTGTGCCTGAAATTCCCGTCGGCTCAAAGGAGATCCTTCGGCCGGTGAGGCGGTCTGGCAGGCATCCAGATACCGCTCGTAGGCATCGTCGCCGGTCAGGCTTCGCAGGGAGGCCCAGATCCGGCTACAGCACTGAGTAAGGGTCCGGAGTCGGTTCACGAAGGAAGACCCGGCCGAAGGCTTACTTGATTTTGCCTTCCTTGTAGACCACATGCTGACGTACGACAGGATCAAACTTCTTGATCTCCATCTTTTCAGGCATGTTCTTCTTGTTCTTGGTCGTCGTATAGAAATGGCCGGTGCCAGCGCTGGACACCAGTTTGATCTTGTCACGCATGGGATTTACCTAAACTTTAGGGGCTATTTAAGGAGGGCGGCGATCTTGGACTGGGGCTGAATCAGACACCAACAATCAAAGACGCATCTCGCCCTTTCGACTTAGATCTTTTCGCCGCGCTTACGGATGTCAGCGAGAACGGAGTCAATGCCCTTCTTGTCGATCGTCCGCAGTCCCTGTGAAGAAACCTTCAGTCGGACCCAACGATTTTCAGACTCAACCCAGAAGCGATGCTCATGAAGGTTCGGGTTAAAAATGCGCTTGGTCTTGTTGTTAGCGTGTGAAACGTTATGGCCTACAATACGGCCCTTGCCCGTCACCTGGCAGATTCTGGACATGATGATCCTCTGAGCTTTTGGCTGAGTGATGAAAAAGTCCGCCTTTTTAACTCAAGGAATCCCCTCGCGTCAAGTTTTTTGCTTTTTGAATCTTCCCTCAAAAAGGACCTGAGCGAGCCTCCAACCGGCATGGGCCCTAGATTTGTGAAACATTTAGCGACCGTTTTGATGATCCTCGCCTCAGGGCCTTTTACAGGCTGTTCGCTTTGGGAGACGCCCGGCGATCAACCGTCGAAAGCGGCCTGGGTCCGCACCAGCGACACCCCTGAATCTGAAGTCAAAGCCTCCTTCGTCAACCTCATGCGGGTTTCCCAGACCAAGGATATCGAAGCGTTCCGAAAGCTCATCAACCCCAAGGATGTGGTTGAATTTGATGCCGATGAAGGCGAGGCGGCGGGAAGTTATACCCGGCTGATGGCGGACATTGTTTCCCATCCCCTGAAGGATTACCGCGTTGATCTCGCACCCGATCGGGCTGTCCTCACTGCGGATCCCTTAAAGCCCAAGCTCGGTGATTATCAGAAGCCCCACACGACGGTGGTCGTGCTGGTTCGTAATGATGGCGGGTGGAAACTGACCCGCGCCCCGGGAAGCGATCGCTCGCTGACGCTTCTGGATACCTTCGATGCCGAGCCCAAGGCTTCGGCCCCTAAAAAGAACCGGCGCCCCTCCAAGGGTGCCAAGCAGCCTTAACGAATCATTTATGTCGCTTACAGTCGGGATCGTGATGGATCCCATTGATCACATCAAGATTAGCAAGGACACCAGCTTTGCCATGGCGCTTGAAGCGCAGGCTCGAGGGCACGCCCTCGTCTATTTGGAGCTCGGTGACCTTTACCTTCGTGACGGGCGTGCCTATGCCCGGATGCGGAGCCTTAAGGTCCAGCGCGATGAAAAGGCGTGGTTCAGCTTTGATCGGGAGTGGGATGCCCCCCTGGATACGCTGGATGTGATCCTGATGCGAAAGGATCCGCCTTTCAATCAGGAATACATCTACGCGACCTACCTCCTTGAATCAGCCGAATCGCGGGGGACGCTCGTCGTCAACAAGCCCCAGTCGCTTCGGGATGCCAACGAGAAGCTCTTCACCAGCTGGTTCCCGCAATGCTGTGCACCCACGGTCGTGGCCCGGGAGGCTCGCCGCTTCAGAGACTTCCTGGAAGAGCATCAGGACATGGTCATGAAGCCTCTGGATGGCATGGGGGGAGCCTCCATCTTCAGGGTTCGCGCAGGAGATCCCAATATCAGTGTGATCCTTGAGACCATGACATCGCATAACCAGACCTTCGCCATGGCCCAACGCTATTTGCCGGAGATCGTTTATGGCGACAAGCGAATTCTGGTGGTCGATGGCGAACCCGTTCCTTATGCCCTGGCCCGGATTCCGCAGGAAGGGGAAAGCCGTGGGAATCTCGCCGCCGGCGGGCGGGCCGAAGGGCGTCCTTTGACCGAGCGTGATCTCTGGATTGCCCGAGAGGTCGGCCCTGAGCTTCGTCGTCGCGGCCTTCTCTTTGTCGGTCTCGATGTCATTGGAGACTTCCTGACCGAGATCAACGTGACGAGTCCGACCTGTGTCCAGGAACTGGATCGCCAGTTCGGTTTGAACATTGCGGGAACGCTGTTCGATGCCATTGAGGGAAAAATCGGAACCTCGGGCGGTTCACGCGGGTGAGCCTGATCCGTGCGGAAGACGCCCATACCAAGGCCATAACCGCGCTCCTGATCGCTCTTCTTTTGCACCTCCCTGTGTTGTGGTGGCTCGGTCAGCATGCCCTAAGACTCAAGCCTGAGCTAAAGTCACCGCCGATCTTTCATCTGGAGGCCCTCAGGTCTTCCGAGGGGCCATTGCATTCGGCGGGACGTAAAAATCCTGCCACTCCCCCGAAAGAGGTTCGGCCAGCCCCGCCGGCCCCTTTACCCGTCGCGCCACCGCCACAAAGCAAGGAACCTTCAAAGACCGAAAACAAAGTCCTTCCAGCCAAGCGCCCAGATCTCTCGATGGGAGTCCTCTCGCAACAAATCAGTGAAGTCTCCGAAAATCTGGTCCGCCAAAGAAATGCGGCGAGCCAAGGGAAGCGGATCGTCTATGCCAAGGAGGCCAAGGGCCATACCGCCACCTTGAGTGCCTATGAGGAAGCCTGGCAAGCCAAGGTCGAACATATCGGCAATCTCAACTATCCAAAAGCTGCCAAGGAACAAGGGCTTTCCGGCACACTGACCGTGGCAGTAGCCATCAATCCGGATGGAACGCTGTTTTCAGTCCGAATTCTCAATAGCTCCGGTAATCCCGTATTGGATGAAGGGGCCATACGCATCGTCCGGCTTTCAGCCCCGTTTGCGCCCCTTCCAACAGATCTTCTCAGTGACATCGACATTCTGGTCATCACGCGGACCTGGCGGTTCGATGATCAGGCACATTTTTCCTCGAACTAGACCGATTCCTGATCCCCCTAACTTGCAGGTGCAGGGGGCGAGCGCGGATACTATGCGCATGGGTTCAGATGCTTCCTACCTCACCAATCACTTCCTCATAGCCATGCCCGCCTTGAGTGACCCGACGTTTGAGCGGACCGTCACCTTCCTCTGTCAGCACAATCAGGAAGGGGCCTTGGGGATTATCGTGAATCGGCCCTCGGAGCTTCGGGTGGGCGATGTGTTCCGGGAACTCGATATACCGGTATTGGACGAGAGGCTTTCGGTACAACCGG
>CAYFOC010000145.1:0-4866 GCA_964344615.1 uncultured Methylococcus sp. | reverse complement strand
TGCATCAACCGGTCAGCCCGGCCTACTTCTGGTCGGCAGCATTCTCAAGATTGAAGACATTCAGCTTTCGACGGGAACCTTGATTCCGGTCCCGCCCGGGGTATTCGAGCGCCACATCCTGCCGGCATTTAAAAAGTTTGGGCTTGGAGAGAACCATGACTCCTCCCCTCTATCTCAGAGTCAATCCGCCTCGCTGGAAGCACAGGTTACTCGGATCGCCCTTCACGAAGCCGGCGAGGACAACAGCTTCTTTAGCGACATTGACTAAGCCCCTTTCCTGAAACCCGTCAACGGCAGATCCTATGCGCATCTATCTTGATACCGCCAATCCTTCGCTCTGGACGCTACCGGAAGGTGCTCCCTCGGTCTATGGCGTGACCACCAATCCGACGCTGGTCCACCGGGCCGGCTATCCGGTAAGTCTCAACACTTATCGATTTCTCGTCGATCAGGCGGGTGAAAAACGCATTTCTGAAATCATGCTGCAGGCCGCCCATCCGGATCCCGGCGAGGTTCGTGCCTGGCTGGATGAACTCTTACCTGCAGCGGCGATCAACCGGACGAAACTCGTCATCAAGGTGCCTTGCCATCCCGAATGGCGAAGCGTCATCAACGCCCTTCGAGACGCCGATGTACCCTTTCTGCTGACAGGGCTGTCGAATCCGGTTCAGCTGCTCTGGGCTAGAACAGTGGGAGCCGATTTTGTGGCTCCCTACCTGGGTCGCATCGAAGCAAAGGGACACAGCCCGTGGCCATTGGTCGAAGCCTGCATTCGGATGCAGGACAGCGGAGTCAAGCTGGTAGCTGCCAGCATCAAGTCCGTTGAAACATTGTCCCGCCTCATCGCACTCGGAAGTTACTCGGTAACGCTCCAGCCGAGTTTCATTGAGGATCTGATTCAAGACGAGATCACCAACGAAGCGATTCTCCAGTTCGAGCGTGATACGCAGGAGAGCCTTCTAGGCTCCTGAGACCAGAATTCCCGGCACTACTCTTCTACTTCGCAGAGCACGCCCCTCCGGCAACTCACCTTGTACACCGCTGTAATGCCGCAGCCCCGCACCTTCACCAGATACTCGCTGAAAAACCCATCCTCAGGGTCGTCTTCCCGGACCCGCCTTGGCTGAGGATCTGCTCTCATCTTGGGGCAGCTATAGTTGATCACGGCCTCATTCCGTGCAGATTCCATCGCGTCATGCTCAGGGTTATAGCTTGCGCCGTAATGCGCCTGATCGGCACACCCCAAGGCAGTCATCAACACCAGTCCGCCAATCCACCATCGCAAAGTCGTCACGTCGATTTTTCTCAGCACGTTCAAAACAGGAGCTCCATCATGGAAACGTCATCATCAAAATGGGCTCGGCCCTGAAGATCCGCCATAACCTCAAGAACCTCATTGACCTTGCGCCCCGGCTCTCGGGCGGGTTTCTTGAGTTCATCCAGAAAAACGTTGAATTCGAGCTCTTTTCCTTCACGGGTCTGTATCTCGTAGATGCCATCGCTGTAAATGAACAGCTTTGCCCCTTCAGGCACCTTGGTTTTTCCTTCTTCGAACGAATTCCCCTCAAAGGTGCCAATCGGAAGCGCGTTGCAGCGTAACTGTTCCAATCCCGCATCCGACAGAAGAATTGCAGGCGGATGGCCCGCGCTGCTATAGCGAAGGGTCCGGGTACTCCATTCGAGAACCCCATACCAGAGCGTGAAATACAGATTGTTATGGCGCTCCATCAAAAAAGCCTGATTGAGCGCCTCCATCACCTGGATGGGTTCCCGATAGTCGACGTCTACAAGTGCCTGATGCTGAATCGCATTCATTGCCGTAACGGACAACAACGCACAGCCGATCCCATGATTGCAGACATCCAGAAGGAACATCCCAAAATGATCCTCATCCACATCAAAATACCCAAAGGAATCCCCTCCCAGCGAACTACAGGGCTTGAACACCCAGGAGGTCTTGACCCTTGGCGTATCAATGGGGGGAGAAAACTGCGACCGAACGTAGTCTGCCGCCTCCGAAAGCTCAGAAGCCAACTGCTTCTGTGACGCCTCCAACGCCTGATAGGCCTCCCAGCGCTCCATGCGCGCACGGTAAGCCGAGGAGTGGTAGCGAATCCTCGCGACCAGCTCAAGTGGGTCAGGGAGCTTGACCAGATAGTCATTGGCCCCTGCAGCAAAAGCCTCTGCCTTGGTCGTAGCCTCCTCCTTGCTGGATAAAACAACCAGAGGAATCTGGCGCGTCTCTTCGTCCGCACGAAACTGGCGAACGAGCGCAATACCATCCACACCCGGCATGACGAGATCCTGAAGAATCACCGTGGGACGAATTTCTTTTGCCTTGGCAACCGCCTCCAGGGGCTCTTGCACAAAGTGGTATTCGATATCGATCGCTCCCTCCAGCATTCGCCGCACGGCTTCGCCGATGATTCGCTGATCATCGACCAACAGCACGCGCGCCACCTGATTACCGGTCGCTATGAATAGGTCTGGTTGCGTCATGATCTGGAGTCTTCCTGATGTGTAATCGCCAGTGTCTGAATTTTGTCGACCATCCGCTGCCCCATTCGACTGAGCGGCAATACGGTCGTTGCGGCCCCAATTTCAGCAGCCACTCTCGGCATGCCGTAAACCACGGAAGATGGCGCGTCCTGCGCGAGGGTATAGAAGCCTGCCCGGCGAAGCGACAGAAGACCCTCGGCACCGTCCCGTCCCATCCCCGTGAGTAGCGCGGCCACGCCGCGGACACCCCGAATTCCCGCAATACTCTTGAAGAGCACATCGATGGAAGGCCGACAAATGAGGTCTGACCATTCACGGGTAAAGCTGAGCCGTTTTCCTGGGGAGAGGACCATGTGCTCGGGACGTGCCGCAACATAGATCTGCCCTGATTCAATCGATACGGGCCGGTCGACCGAGTGAACGGGCAGTTTTGATCCGTTCGCAAGCCAGTCGGCGAGGCCAGCGTAAAAATGTGCGTCAAGATGCTGAACGATCAACACGGCAGCCGGAAAATTCACAGGCAGTGATTCAATGATGGCGGCCAAAGCCTTAGGCCCCCCTGTGGATGCACCCAATGCCAGTATCAGTGGTAATTCTTCCGATGGAAAGGCCGGCTCCAACCCCGCCAAGGGAGGGCTGTCCTGAGATCCAATAAGGGTCTTCAGCGTAGAAAAACGCTCGCGCAACATGGCGAAATCCTCGCTGCGTGCCACCAGGGGATTGGCAGGCAAGCGCGCCACATCCATGGCTCCGTTTCCAAGACAATCGAATACGGTTGCAACGTCGGCTGGAGCCCCTCCCTCAAGCAGGAGAATGGCGCAGCCCGTGGCTTCGACGATCTCTTTCGTCAAATCCTGGACACGCCCGCCCGGGAGATCCAAAGACAACAGAAGGAGTTCCGGCGGTTCTCGTCGTATGCGGTTGAGGGTGTCCTCATAATCATCTGCCTCCCAGGCACTTTCGACACCAAACGCATCCCGGATCAGCGCCTCAAGTCTCACGCGAATGGCCGCATCCGGATGGGCGATCGCAACGTTCACGCTTTCGCTCCCGGTCCAACCAGCGTTCGTACAGCTTCCAAGAGCCCCTGATCCTGAAAACTTCCCTTGGTCAGGTAAAAATCCGCGCCTGCATTAAGCCCCAAAAGCCGATCCTCCTCTCGATCCTTGTAGGAGACGATGATAATCGGGAGGGCGTGGAAACGGGGATCCGCCTTGATCTTCGTCACCAGCTCAATGCCGTTCATTCTCGGCATGTCCACATCGCTGATGATGAGCGAAAACCCACCGGCAAGAATCTGATTCCATCCATCCACGCCATCCACTGCAGTTTCAACGACGTAGCCGGCGCCCTCAAGCAACTTGCGCTCTACTTCCCTGACGGTCAGGGAGTCATCAACGACCAAAATTCTCGCAATGCCGGTTTTCTGCTCCTCAACAAAAGGCGTCACACCGATGGAACCTTTACCCGCACTGCGATCAAAGTTTCCGATCAGGTCATCCACATCCATGATAAGAATCGGGCGACCTTCCCGGTCGATCGAGATACTGCTGAAATAAGCCACCTTGCCAAGACGCACATCAAGAGGTCGGATCACCAGATCCATTTGGGCAACGAGCTGATCGACCTCCAGGGCATAACGTTTGCCCTCCGCCTCAAGAAGGACGAGCGCATGCTCGGAAGCATCCAAGGGGAAAGCATCAAGCCCCATGACGGCTGCGGCTGAAAAAACTTGAACCCGTCCCCGCGCGCTTTTAAAAAAACGAACGCCGTCGACCTCTTCTATTTGATCCGCTGAAACTCTCTCCGCGCGATCAATCCGAGACAGTGGGAGCGCATAGGCATGCCCATCCACATCGACTCGAAGGCAACGAATGACTGAACGGGTCACCGGCAACTGACACTCAAACCGGGTGCCCACTCCAGCTTCAGATGTCACCCTGAGCGCGCCACCGCACCCATGGATCATGGTTTGAACAACATCCAGCCCAACCCCTCGGCCTGAAATCTCGCTCAGCGCTTCTTTCGTTGTGATGCCAGGTAAAAAGAGGAACGCATAAATTTCCTGGTTGGTCAGATGTTCTGACATTTCTTGGCTGACCAAGCCCTGATCCAGAATCTTCCTTCGAAGGGCATCAATATCGATACCGCCGCCATCATCCGACAGGGTGATCAGGAGCCTTCCATTGAGATGCCTTGCCTCAAGAACGACTCGTCCCTGGGGAGGTTTGCCACGCTGACGTCGTTCCGCCGGGGTCTCGACCCCATGATCGAGGGCGTTTCTGAGCAGATGGTTCAGCGGGGCGTCCATTTGGGCCAGGATATCCCGGTCGATCAAGGTTTGACCGCCAAGAACCGAGAAATCAA
>CAYFOC010000144.1:0-4889 GCA_964344615.1 uncultured Methylococcus sp. | reverse complement strand
ATGTAAGGCGAACACCCCTGTTGCTTCGAGGTGCGGGTGAACCGGAAACTTTGCGGTCCCTGCAGATTGCTCTGCCCAATGGAGAAAAGGTTCCGCTTTCGGCAGTTGCGCGTTTAGAGACGTCTGAGGGGGTCGTGCAGGTCAATCGTGAACGAGGTCAGCGTATGGCGGTGATCCGCTGTAATGTGAAAGATCGCGACCTGGTTGGCTTTGTCGAGGATGCGCAACGCATCGTTGGAGAAAAGGTCTCGTTGCCGAAAGGCTACGTGTTGGAGTGGGGCGGGCAGTTTGAGAATCAACAACGTGCCGCGCTTCGTTTGGCGATTGTTATCCCTGTCGCCATTGGTTTGATCTTCCTGCTGCTCTTCTCGACCTTTGGCTCCATCCGGCAGGCGCTACTGGTCCTGTCCAATGTGCCCTTGGCGGTGATTGGGGGGATTTTCGGAATGTGGATTTCCGGCGAATATCTTTCCGTCTCTTCCTCGGTCGGGTTCATTTCGCTTTTGGGCATTGCGGTTCTCAATGGCGTCATGATGGTCAATCATTTCAATCAGTTGAGGGCCTTGGGCCAACCGATGGATGAGGTGGTGCTTCACGGTGCCATGAGGCGGTTGCGACCGGTTCTGATGACCGCCGGAATTGCTGCCTTTGGTCTCATACCGCTGCTATTCGCTACGGGACCAGGATCTGAGATTCAGAGGCCTCTGGCGATTGTGGGCGTAGGCGGATTGATTACATCGAGTCTTTTGACGCTGATCCTTTTGCCGATTCTTTATCGCCGCTTTGCTGAACCAGGAAACTAGGCTCATGGATCATCTCTGCATCGTTACGTTACTTGCTCCTCTCCTCCTTGAGGAAGAGTTGGTCGATGCGCTACTCGAAACGGATCTTGACCTCGAATTTACGGCGGGATCGGTATATGCGCACGCCTCAAACGACGAAGTGCTAAGCCTTGTTGAGCAGGTGACGGGGAGAAGGCGAAAGATCCGTTTCGAGATCATGGTGGCTGAAACACATCTTTCAGCGCTGCTTCAGAGCCTTGGGGAGCGCCTCAAGGGTTCAGGCGTCCACTATACGGTTAGAAGGGTTGAGATCGCCGGGCGATTCTAGTCGCGACCTAGAGCGGCTTTGAGGGCGGGTTCGAGATCGGGGAAGGTGAATGTAAAACCTTCATCAAGAGCCTTCTCAGGCACAACCCGCTGGCTTTCCAGAAGCAAGGTCATCCTCTCACCACCGATGGCCTTGAGAAGCCAGGCCGGAACACGGAAAAAGGCCGGTTTTCCAATGACGCTGGCCAGAGTACGGGTGAACTCTGCATTGGTGACTGGGTTCGGTGCCGTGAGGTTATAAACCCCGGCCGATTTTTCGGAGGCCAAAAGATGGCACATCAGTCGGATGTGATCGTCGATGTGAATCCAGGACATCCATTGACGACCATTGCTGATGGGGCCACCGAGTCCCCAACCGAACGTCCGGGCCATAGGGGCAAGAAACCCACCCTCTGGACCCACGACAAGACCGGTTCTCAAAAGGCAGGTGCGAATGCCGAGAGCCTCTGCGGCAAGGGCGGCTTGCTCCCAGGCATGGCATAGCTGATGCCCGAATCCACCATGCGTCTTCGCCTCTTCAGAAAGGCGCGTCGCATCGTGATCACCATAGATGCCGATGGCCGACCCGCTCAGAAGGATTTTGGGGGTGGTTTTCAGCTTGGAGAGCGTGCCGACCAATCTTTGCGTCAAGAGGACGCGGCTTTCCCAGAGAACCTGCTTTCGTCCCTCGGTCCAGGGCCTGTCGAGAATGGGGGCGCCAGCCAGATTGATGACAGCATCCAGTTCAGGATCTGAATCGAGCAGTTCCTGGAAGCTATGGATGATGCGATGGGGGCCCGATAGCGCATTCTGGTGCGCCAGGAGCACAAGCTCATGTCCCTCAGCTGCGAGCGCCTGAACGAGGCGACGGCCAATGAAACCGCTTGAGCCGGTAATGAGAATCCTCATGAGGGTTCTCTACGGAATTCTTTAGGGGGGGAGGCAGTGGTCATGTCTCAACCTCTGCAAATCGCGTGAGTGATCTTCGCGATTGAGGGATGGCAAGTCAGGTCAATGACAAAGCATTAGCCAGACTTGCCACACAGCCTAGTCGATTACTTCGGCTCTTCGTCGTTGAATACCCAACGAACGAAAAATACGCCGGCAGCAACAACTACCAGAGTAACGACGATGCCTGTCGGAGACCGCATTTTTTCGACGAGGTCGAGGATCATTCCCATGTGCTTTTACCTTTCTTGTTGGCTTAGTGAATGCTTTCAGATAGCGTCAAGCGCTGCCGCGTATCTTACAGGCTGACCAATGTCTGTCAAGTTTCAAAAAACATGGGCATGCGTGATGAACACAAAAACTTTCGGCCATAAAAAACCCGGGCAGTGCCCGGGTTTTGAATCCTGTCAGAAACGCTGTTCGGTTATTATCGGGCTTGCGCCAACTTGATGGGAACAGTCGCTAAGTTCAGACAGAAAAAGCCGCCTTACAGGGAAGGAGCAGCTGGAGCTTCGATCTTCTGCTTGTCGCCATCGGGAGAGTTGCCGCAACCAACAACTACCAGAGACATCATCAGAACGCTAACAACGCAGAGCAACTTCTTCATAGGGAACCTCCTGATTAAACACTTTAAAATTTTTAGTTCATGGTGCCCTCTCGTGGCACGAAGCAATTTATAAATAACCTTGATGGAAAATGCAAGCAAGTTTATGCATTGCTGAGAGGCAAAGATAACCCGCTGTTTATAAAGGGAATATCTGGCTTATCGGCTCAGGATTTCAAGCCCGTCATCGGCAGAAGAGGTTCCCGTCTTGCGATTTTCTTCAAGATGAAGGAAATCAAAGAGGGTTCTGTCAGCCAACTGAGAGGGAGCAACGTTCTGAAGCGCGGTAAAAATGGTTTCGACACGACCCGGATGCTGGCGCTCCCATCCCCTCAACATTTCCTTCATTGCACGACGTTGTAGATTTTCCTGCGAGCCGCAAAGATTGCAGGGAATCAGCGGAAAGTTTCGAATCTGAGCATAACGGTCAATGTCCCGCTCTCTGCAGTAGGCCAGAGGGCGAATGACCACATGGGCTTTGTTGTCGCTCAAGAGCTTCGGTGGCATCGCTTTGAGCGTGCCTCCGTAGAAAAGATTGAGAAAGAATGTCTCGATGATGTCATCGCGGTGATGGCCGAGCGCGATCTTGGTGACGCCATGCTCTTCCGCATAGCGGTAGAGAAGACCACGTCTTAACCTCGAACAAAGACTGCAGGTCGTCTTCCCCTCAGGCACCACGCGTTTGACGATGCTGTAGGTGTCCTGCTCGATGATGTGAAAGGGAATGCCCCTCTCGGTCAGGTATCCAGGCAGGATGTCCGCAGGAAAGCCGGGCTGCTTTTGATCCAGATTGACGGCGATAATTTCGAAATCGATCGGGGCGCTTAGCCGGAGACTCAGAAGAATGTCGAGGAGCGTGTAGGAGTCTTTGCCCCCGGAGAGGCAGACCATCACTTTGTCACCGGCTTCGATCATGCCGAAGTCGGCGATTGCGGCGCCCGTGAGGCGCCGCAATCTCTTTTGGAGCTTATTGAAGTCGTAGCGTTGCTTTTCGCTCAGATCCAGAGTCGCATTATCCGTCATGGCGCTGGAAAATGAGGCTGGCGTTTGTGCCGCCGAAGCCGAAGCTATTCGACATGGCCACATTCAGGTCGGCATTGTCGATGCGCTCACGAACGATCGGTACGCCTTCAGCACCCGGATCCAGATTCTCGATGTTGGCAGACGCCGTGATGAAGCGGTTTTCCATCATCAGCAGGGTGTAGATGGCCTCATGAACGCCGGCAGCACCCAGTGAGTGTCCTGAGAGCGACTTGGTTGAGCTGATCTTCGGAACGGCGGAACCAAAGACGGATTTCACGGCTTCCAGTTCACGAATGTCGCCGATGGGCGTACTGGTTCCGTGAGCATTGATATAGTCGATCGGCGCGTTGACCGTCGCCATCGCCTGCTTCATGCAGCGTGCCGCCCCTTCACCCGAAGGTTGGACCATGTCATAGCCATCGGAGGTTGCTCCGTAGCCGGTCAGTTCAGCGTAAATCCTAGCGCCACGCGCCTTGGCGTGCTCCAGTTCCTCAAGGACGAGGACACCGCCGCCGCCAGAGATCACGAAACCGTCACGATCCGCATCGTAGGCGCGAGAGGCCTTCAGCGGAGCATCGTTGTACTTTGAAGACAGGGCGCCCATGGCATCGAAGAGGACCGTCAGGGTCCAATGCAGCTCTTCGCCGCCGCCCGCAAAGATGACATCCTGTTTTCCGAGCTGGATCAGTTCCATCGCGTTGCCAATGCAGTGCGCGCTCGTGGCGCATGCAGAGCTGATGGAATAGTTGACGCCCTGAATCTTGAACGGCGTTGCCAGACAGGCTGCGTTGGTGTTGGACATGGTTCTGGGAACCATGTACGGGCCGACTTTCTTCAGCCCCTTGTCCCGGAATACATCCCAAGCGGTCAGGAGGTTGGACGTCGAGGGACCGCCGGAGCCCATGATGAGGCCGGCGCGCGGGTTGGAAACCTGATGATCCTCCAGACCGGAATCTCGAATGGCTTCATCCATGGCGATGAAGTTGTAGGCGGCTCCTTCACCCATGAAGCGGCGGATCTTGCGGTCAATGACTTCATCGGGATCAATGTTCAGTGGCGCATGAACATGGCTTCTGAAGCCAAGTTCTGCGTACTCGCTACTGTGGGTGACGCCCGAACGACCCTCGCGAAGGGACTGCGTGACCTCGGATTTATTATTCCCGAGACTTGAAACAATCCCGAGACCGGTAACTACAACACGTTTCATGCTACTTTGCTCCTCAGAA
>CAYFOC010000143.1:0-4926 GCA_964344615.1 uncultured Methylococcus sp. | reverse complement strand
CGCCGATTTGCCCGCATTTATGGGGCAGAAGCCGGCAATCTTGCGCTGAAGTGTCTGTCGAGGGGTGGCGTACTGATTGGAGGAGGAATAGCCCCCAAGATTTTGAATGCGCTGGTCGAGGATGGCCAGTTTATGGCTGGTTTCCTTGCCAAGGGGCGATTCTCGCACTTTCTCAAGGAGCTCCCGGTACGTGTCGCACTCAATCCCAACACGGCACTTCTGGGGGCCGCCGACTACGCAGCACGCTGCCTGGTCTGAAATTAACGGATCTCAGTCCGGCCCAAGGGTGCTTGGGCTATAATTGCGGCTTTATCAGCATGCCAAAGGGAGCGGCCGGCGTGTCCCCAGTACAACGCGATGTTTCTACTTTCCAAGGCCTTATTCTGGCCTTGCAAGATTATTGGGCAGCTCAGGGCTGCGTCATTCTTCAGCCTCTCGACCTAGAAGTCGGGGCGGGTACCTTCCATCCGGCGACGTTCCTGCGTTCCATCGGTCCTGAGCCTTGGAATACGGCGTACGTGCAACCCTCCCGTCGACCGACCGATGGTCGTTACGGTGAGAACCCCAATCGACTGCAGCACTACTACCAGTTCCAGGTCATCATGAAGCCCTCGCCGGCTGATTTTCAGGATCTGTATCTGGGGTCGCTGGCCTATCTGGGGTTTGATCTCTCCGAACACGACATCCGTTTTGTCGAAGACAACTGGGAGTCGCCTACGCTGGGCGCCTGGGGCCTTGGCTGGGAGGTTTGGCTCAACGGCATGGAAGTGACGCAGTTCACCTACTTTCAGCAGGTGGGGGGGCTGGATTGCCGTCCTGTCAGTGGCGAGATCACCTATGGACTGGAGCGTATCGCGATGTACCTTCAAGCCAAGGAGAGTGTTTATGATCTGGTCTGGGCCAAGGGGCCTCAGGGCGTCGTCACCTATGGCGACGTGTATCACCAGAATGAAGTCGAGATGTCGGCTTACAACTTCGAGCATGCCGATACAGCTTTCCTGTTCGGAGCCTTCGACACCTATGAGCGAGAATCCAAGCGTCTGATCGAGCAGGACCTGCCGTTGCCGGCCTATGAAATGGTTCTGAAGGCTTCACATTCCTTCAATCTGCTTGACGCCCGAAAGGCGATCTCGGTGACCGAGCGCCAACGCTTCATTCTCCGAGTCCGTGAACTTGCCCGTGCCGTAGCGGAGGCCTATTACCAACGTCGGGAAAGCTTGGGCTTCCCTATGCTGAATTCTAAGGAAGGCTGAGATGACCGAATTCCGTGATGTTCTTTTCGAATTGGGCACAGAGGAGTTGCCGCCCAAATCGCTGTTGACGCTCAGCCGTTCTTTCCGCCAATTGGTCGAGGATGCCCTGGCTAAGGCCGGGATTGGTCATCAAGGGATCGAACCCTATGCATCCCCACGTCGTTTGGCGCTGAGAATTCGGGGGCTAGCGGTTTCTCAGCCCGACCAGGAAATTGAAAAGCGTGGCCCTGCGGCCAACGCTGCATTCCAACCCGATGGCAAACCCAGCAAGGCGTTGGAAGGCTTTCTGAGGGGCGCGGGAGCCACCGTTGATCAGCTTTTGACGCTTGAGACCGACAAAGGCGCTTGGGTCGCTGTCCGGCAGGTTGTGAAGGGCGTTGAAACGCGCGAGATACTTCCCGATCTGTTTCGTCAGGCACTGGCGGGCCTGCCGATTGCTAAGCGCATGCGTTGGGGAGCAGGGGTTGCCGAATTTGTGCGCCCCGTTCATTGGGTCGTCCTCCTCTTCGGCGATGAAGTCATTCCTGCCGAAATCATGGGTGTTCAAACGGGCCGGGTTAGTCGGGGTCACCGCTTCCATTGCAAGACCTTGATCGAGATTCAGCGTCCTGACGAATACCTTGAAAAATTGGAGCAGCCAGGACACGTGTTGGCCGACTTTGAACGCCGCCGTGAGATTGTGCGAACGAAAGCCCTGGAAGCTGCGGCCTCTGTGGGTGGCCTGGCTGTCATTGACGAGGATCTCCTTGATGAAGTGACGGCCTTGGTCGAATGGCCGGTACCCGTTCTGGGTGGCATTGAGGCGCGCTTTCTCGCGCTTCCTGCCGAGGTGCTGATCACCACGTTACAGGCCAATCAGAAATATTTCCCGATTCGAGCCGCAGATGGTCGACTGCTCCCTCACTTCATTACCTTCAGTAACCTCGATAGTTCGAGGCTTGAAACCGTCCGCGAAGGCAACGAAAGAGTGGTCAGGCCCCGCCTTTCCGATGCGGAGTTCTTCTGGAATCTTGATCGCAAGCGCACGCTCGAAAGTCGGGTCGAAGATCTGGCTAATGTCACTTTCCAGAAGGTGCTGGGATCGCTGCTCGACAAGACACAGCGTGTCGTCAGCCTGGCGGGCGCCATTGCCCGCGAGAGTGGCGTTGATGTGGGCCAGGCGGAGAGGGCTGCGCGGCTGGCTAAGGCGGATCTTCTGACCACGATGGTCGGCGAATTCCCTGAATTGCAGGGGACCATGGGAAGGCATTATGCGAATGCAGAAGGCGAGCCCGCCGAGATCGCATTAGCTATTGAAGAGCAGTATTTGCCCAAGGTCTCAGGGGGAGAGCTCCCTTCGTCACCGGTGGGTCGGGTGGTGGCTCTGGCCGAAAAGCTGGATACCCTTTCCGGTATCTTCGCGGCCGGGTTGATCCCAACGGGTGATAAGGATCCCTATGCCCTGCGGCGGGCTGCGCTCGGGGTCATTCGTCTTTCCATTGAGGCGGGCCTTGATCTTGATTTACGCGTCTGGGTAGCGGCGGCTCTTGCACCGTTGACCCACAACTTTGATCGGGAAAAGACCCAGGAGCTGGTGCTGGGTTTCATCAGTGATCGTCTCCGTGGATACCTCATCGAAAGAGGTGCGCGGCCTGATGAATATGATGCAGTTCTGGGCGTTTCGCCCTCGAGTCTTGTCGACTTCGAGCAAAGACTGGCGGCGGTTCGTGAGTTTCGGTTGCTCCCAGAAGCTGAGAGTCTCTCAGCCGCGAATAAGCGAATTCGGAACATCCTTCGAAAATCTGAAGCCTCTTCTGTTGCCAATGTCGACGAAGCCATCCTTCAGGACCCGCTTGAAAAAACCTTGCTGGCAGCCGCGCGAGATGCTCGGGAGGCCACGGCTTCATTGTTGGCTCAAAGGCAGTACGAGGCGGCTCTCAAGCGTCTGGCCGAGCTCAGGGAGCCGGTAGATGCGTTCTTTGAGGGGGTCATGGTGATGGCGGAAGATCCGGTACTTCGGGCTAATCGCCTGGGGTTGCTCTCTATCATCGAGAGCCTCTTCCTGAATATCGCCGATATCTCACGTCTTCAGGGGTAGCGGGTGGTTTCGGCGAAGGAGAGGATCATCATCCTTGATCGCGATGGTGTCATCAACGAGGACTCTGACGATTACATCAAGTCGCCGGAAGAATGGCATCCCATTCCCGGCAGCCTTGAAGCGATTGAACTTCTGGCTCACCACGGGTATCGGGTTTTCGTTCTGACCAACCAGTCAGGCATTGCGAGAGGATATTTTGATGAGACCGTTCTGTCGGCCATCCATCAAAAGATGCAATCTCTGGTTGAAGCCCGGGGAGGATCCATAGAGGCTGTTCTCCATTGCCCTCATGGGCCTGAAGATTTCTGTGGTTGCCGAAAGCCAAAACCCGGTTTGTTCGAAGCGTTGCGAGATCAGTTTGACCTCGATTTGAAGGGTGTTCCTGCGGTCGGTGATTCATTCAGGGATCTGGAGGCGGCGCGTGCAGTCGGTGCCTCGCCGATCTTGGTTGAAACAGGAAAAGGGCTCAGGACGCTCAAGCATCATCCGGAGCTTGATGCTCCCGTATTCTCGAATCTCTATGAAGCCGTCCAGTACATCCTCCATCAATAAGGCGATCATTGGTCTTCGCTCTCTGGTCTTTCTGCTGGGACAGGTGATTTCGACCCTGATGATGGGTCCCATCATGTGTCTTCTTTGGCTCCTTCCCTTCCGGCTACGCTATGGTGTGGCCAATTATTGGGTCAGGTTCAACCTTTGGTCGCTTAAGGCGTCATGTGGGCTTCGCTTCAGCGTAAAGGGGCGCGAAAATATTCCTGCTGAGAAGAGCGGCTTGATCCTGTGCAAGCATCAGTCGGCTTTCGAGACACTGGTTCTCCAGGTCATTTTTCCCCCCGTTGTCTTTATTTTGAAGCGCGAATTGCTCCGGATCCCGTTCTGGGGTTGGGCCATGGCAACCCTTGAGCCCATTGCCATCAACCGAAGCCTGAAATCTGCTGCGCTCAAGCAAATTCTTCGGGACGGTGAGGCACGAATTCGTTCGGGCCGCTGGGTGGTGCTGTTTCCCGAGGGCACCCGGGTCGCTCCGGGGCAAGCCGGCAAGTTTGGGACCAGCGGTGGGCTTCTCGCCTCCCGGGTGGGTTGCCCGGTCGTACCTGTCGCCCATAATGCGGGGACTTTTTGGGGAAAAAACGGGTTTCTGAAGTACCCAGGCACTATCGAGATTGTCATTGGCCCAGCGCTCGATGGTGAAGCTCTTAGTGCGCAGGAATTGAACCGGCAGGCGGAGGACTGGATTGAGTCGACGATGGAGCGGCTGGAGAAAAGAGTGCCGTCGGGCAAAAAAGAGTAGACAGGGCTGTTTTAGGCGATAAACTGGTCGGACGCCTTAGGGCGTGTCCTTCATGAACTGAAGGAGGAGAGACGGCCGTCAAGGCCAGATAAGAATAATAAAAACGATCACGGTGTTGCGTCCGACAAAGACGAGCCCTTCAAAAAAAACAAGAAAAACGCCTGCGATAGCAGGCTTTTTTTTGGGTAAAAAAAGTGGGGCAAAAAAAAGCGACCTCATGGGTCGCTGAAGGAGGAGAACTGCCGATTGAAGGTTACAGGAAGAACCTGTCGGTGTTCTGTTGAGATTGGACATAAGTTTTACAT
>CAYFOC010000142.1:0-4952 GCA_964344615.1 uncultured Methylococcus sp. | reverse complement strand
AAACCCCCAAGAACTTGCCGCCAATGGCCGCCAACAAGAGGAGAAAGGCAACACCCAAAACCTTTCCTCCCCCCACGCTCCAGTCGGTTCGAAGGCCCGTAATGAGAAAGAAGACCGGCATCAAGACCCAAAGCACATGGTGTCGAAGCTGATCGAGGCGATCCCGATCAAACCAGGCAATATCCAGTAGCACCCCTGAAAGAAAGGCCCCCACCATGAAATGAAGTCCTGCGTAATCGGCGGCAAAGGAAACACCGCATAGCCAGATCAAGGCCACATACCACCGGTCGGCCATGGGAATGCGGGGTATCAGCCAGCGAATCGCCCCCCCCATGAGAGCAAATGACAGAAGAAATCCACCCTGCATGGCCAGCCGACTCCAGTCCATGAGGATGATCGCAAGCACCGCCCAAATGGCGAGATCATCAAGGCTCGCATAACGAAGGACACGCTGACCCAAGGGGTCGCGAAGAATGCCCAGTTTCTCCAGGAACAAAACCAGAATCGGGAGCGCCGTCACAGCGCAGGCCATCCCGATGCCTGATAAAAACTGAAATGATGTTGCACCCGGACCGGCCCAACCGTCCGCTTTCCAGAGCAAAACCGCAGCGCCAGCACCCGTCAGGAGCGGAACCCCCAGAGCAAGACCGGCCGTAAGAAGCGTTTCCTTTCGCTGAACCCAGGCTGCTTTAAGATCCAATTCAATGCCGGCGATCATCACAAACACCATCACCGCCCACCAGCCGATACCGGTCAGGAACGAAATGACCGGTGGTGAAAAGATGGTGTCGTAGTATTCGGGAAAGGTCTCACCGAGAAGTCCAGGGCCAAGTAAGATCCCGGCCAAGATCTGAATCACGACCAGCGGCGCATAACGATCCGTTCTGCCCAATCGCCAGATCAGGTAAGGAATCGTGACGATGATCCACATCGCCAAGAGAAAACCGAGCCGTGGATCCCCTTTCACGCGACCTCCGCCGCCGAGGGCAATAACTTCAAAGCGATCCAAGGGACCAGATTGAAGACCAGAATCAAAATCTTGTAGATCGCCATTCCAAGATAGTGCATGGCATCAAACTGGTCAGGCGTTAACTGAAACCAACGACCATGAAGACGATAGAGACCTTCATGCGCTAGCCAGAAACATAAAAACCAGACGATCAGAACGCCGTAGTTGATCAGGGCACAGAGTCCCAAGACCGTCTGCAGAGCATCGGTACTCACTCCGCCTCCAGCATGTCCAGAAAGAGTTGCTCCAGGCGATTGGATGCATTTCGAAGGCCATGGATCCTAATGCCTTGCTGTGCCAATCCATCAAAGAGGACATGAATGCCGCGGGCACTGGGAACATCCGCCAGAAGCGTCGTAGCATCCACGCGCTCCAGCGTAAATCCCTCAATGTGAGGAACGCTTTCCAACGGGGACTCCAGTTCAAGGACATAGCTGCTGGCATCCATTCGGGCCAAAAGTGCAGACATCGAACTGTTTTCGATGATTCGGCCATGATTGATGATGGCGATATGACGGCAAAGATTCTCAGCTTCCTCAAGATAGTGGGTCGTAAGGATGATCGTGGTTCCCGAACGATTGATCTCCTGAAGCAATTCCCACATCGAACGACGATTCTCAATATCGACACCGGCCGTGGGTTCATCGAGGATCAAAAGGCGTGGAGAATGCACCAAAGCCCTTGCGATCATGAGCCGACGCTTCATGCCACCCGACAGGGTCCTTGAAACCGTATGACGCTTTTCCCAGAGACTCAGTTGTCGAAGACACTGCTCTGCACGCTTGAGGCCTTCCTTGCGGGGAATGCCGTGATACCCGGCCTGATTCACGACCACATTCAGGACCGTCTCGAACTGATTGAAGTTCACTTCCTGAGGGACCAGGCCCAAGAGCCGTTTGGCGTTATCGGCATCGCGCTCAAGATCATGTCCGAAGATCGAGACCGATCCCCCGGTCTTCTTCACCAGGGAACTGATAATCCCGATCGTTGTGGACTTGCCTGCCCCATTGGGCCCAAGAAGCGCAAAGAATTCGCCGGCCTTGACATCAAGGTCGATGCCCTTGAGAGCCTCGAGGCCATTGCCATAGGTCTTCCGAAGACCCCGGATCTTTAATGCGTCCATAATTCAATGCTAGGTATTTGCATCGGTATTTTGCAAAAATAGGATGTCATCGGATGGAGCCATGCCCCACGTCGCTTGCCATTCTGTTGCGATTCCCACGGATTCTATAGGATTTCCTGCTCGCCCTCCCCATATCCCGACCGCTCGTGAACAGTCAAAATCGACCCAAACAGATTGCCGCCGTAGACCTCGGTTCCAACAGTTTTCATATGATCGTCGCGGAAATCCGCGCGGATGAACTCATCGTTCTGGATCGTCTCCGCGAGATGGTTCGTCTCGGTTCAGGACTGACGAAGGAAGGACTTTTGACCGAAGCCATTCAGGAACGGGCCCTGGAATGTCTTGAACGTTTCGGCCAACGCCTGCGTCATCTGTCCCATAGCAATGTCAGGATTGTCGGCACCAATACCTTGCGTGCTGCCAAGAATTCGGCCCCCCTGCTCGCTCGGGCCACAGAGGCCTTGGGCCATCCGATCGAAATCATTTCAGGGATTGAAGAAGCCCGACTCATTTACCAGGGCGTCTCCTTGAATCTCCCGACCGATGGCCGCCGTCGCATGGTCATGGATATCGGCGGGGGCAGTACGGAGTACATCATTGGCGTCGATCGCACGCCCCTGCAGAAGGAAAGCCTTCGGATGGGCTGTGTGTCGATGAGCATGGCCCACTTTCCAGAGGGCAAGATCACAGCAAAGCGGTTCCGGAAAGCCGCCTTGTCTGCCGAACAGGAACTCGAACCCTTTCAGCACCTTTACCACAGCCAGCAATGGTCATCGGCCATTGGTGCATCGGGAACCCTCAAGACGACGCAGAAACTTCTACAATCCAGAGGACTCTCCCGCAGCGGCATCAGTCGCGAGGGACTCAATCGCCTTGTCGAACAGGTGATTGCCGCCGGCCGCCTGACCCCCGCCCTCTTTCCAGACCTTGACCCTGAGCGCTTCCCGAGCTTTCCAGGTGGACTCGCCATCATCAAGGCAACCTTCGATACCCTGGGTATCGAGCACATGAATGTCTCTGACGGTGCACTTCGCGAAGGTCTGCTTCAGGATATTCTCGGACGCATCAACCACGAGGATGTTCGCGATCGGACGGTCCATGCCCTGGCTTTCCGGTATCACGTTGAAATGGAGCATGCGCGCCTGATCCAGTCCACGGCGAGGGAACTGTTCGCCCAGATCAACCTTCCGACGGAGATGGATCGGGAAGTCGCCGCCCAATGGCTCGACTGGGCGTCCATCCTTCATGACATCGGTCGGGACATTGCCCACAGCGGCTACCACAAGCACGGCGCCTATATCCTTGAAAATGCCGATCTTCCCGGCTTTTCGCGACCGGACCAACAAGTCATCGCCCTACTGGTCAGGGCTCACCGCCGAAAGTTTCCGGAGCGGCTTTTCAAGGATCTTCCACAACCTCTTGAAACCGGCCTTCGCCAACTGGCACTGTTGCTCCGTATTGCGGTCCTCGTGCACCGTAGCAGGGCGCTCCAGGTGACGCCTCGCATCAAGATCCGGATTCAGCCAGGCCAGGTCACTCTTGGATTTCCGACAGGATGGCTGGACGCCCACCCCCTGACGGTGGCAGATCTTGAACAGGAAGTTCAATTATTGGATCAGGTCAACGTGGCGGTGAGCTTCGTCTGATTCGGAGTGAGGTCGCCCCCCCAATCGCTCCACAACCCCCGTCATATCTAGCTTCAAGGCGAACGGGGTTTCTTCAGCTTGGCTTGAGCACCCCGCTTAAACCTCCCGTTGAAAGCACCTGCGCGCTTGTCTTTTGAGAGACCACTCAGAAATAACCATCCCTCAGGGTGGAACTTCGGAGAGATTTCACGGACAAACCTTCATCAACTCATGAACATAACAACATTTACATGATTGATGAGCCAGAGATGGCGCGCTCCTTGCGTGTTTTTGGACGAAAGCCCATCGCGAGCGGCGGATTGGTCATCCGTAATCTTAGAAGAGGAAGAGACGATGAAAGACATCACCAAGAACATCCTCCTGTGGGTAGTGATCGCATTTGCCCTGCTCTCGATGTTCAATTATTTCGGACCCCGTAACAAGCCTGATTCGGCGATGACATATACCAATTTCATCGCAGCCATCAACCAGGGGACTATTAGGCAGGTCAACATGGACGGAGACACCATCTCCGGAATGATGACTGATGGCGATCGATTCACCACCTACAATCCCGGCGATCCTCATTTGATTGATGATCTTCTGAAGAACCACGTGGATATCAAGGTGGTTCCCCCGGAACGCCCCTCTTTCCTTTCTCAACTCCTGATGGCGAGCCTCCCAATGGTTCTCCTGATCGGCGTCTGGATCTACTTCATGCGACGGATGCAGGGTGGAGCTGGCGGCGGTGCCATGAACTTTGGCAAGAGCAAAGCCAAGCTGATCGAAGAAGACAAGGTCAAGGTGACATTCGCTGATGTGGCGGGTTGCGACGAGGCCAAGGAAGACGTGCAGGAAATGGTCGACTTCCTGAGAGACCCCGGCAAGTTCCAGAAGCTTGGCGGCTTGATTCCCCGCGGCGCTCTGATGGTTGGACCTCCGGGTACGGGTAAAACCCTCCTGGCACGCGCCATCGCCGGTGAAGCCAAGGTCCCGTTCTTCTCGATTTCAGGATCCGATTTCGTGGAAATGTTCGTCGGCGTCGGTGCATCGCGAGTTCGCAACATGTTCGAAGAAGCGAAAAAGCGCGCGCCCTGCATCATCTTCATCGACGAAATCGACGCCGTGGGTCGTCAACGTGGTGCGGGACTCGGCGGTGGTCACGACGAACGTGAGCAGACGCTCAATCAGTTGC
>CAYFOC010000141.1:0-4970 GCA_964344615.1 uncultured Methylococcus sp. | reverse complement strand
CCGTACGACTCGATGGCACGGGCGATCTGCTCATGGAAGCGATTCGAATCATGCTGGAAAACATTACCGAATCTCACCGGATCATCGAACGCTATACCCAACCCGCCGTACTCGCCTTCATGACCGAGGGGATCAATCCCTTGACCGTACCGATTAAAAAAACCGAGTCGGTTATCCTGTTCGGAGACATAGTCGCGTTTTCATACTTCTCCTCACTTTACCCGGTAGAGGAGGTAAGTGAACTGGTGAACCTCTTCCTTGATGTAAGCTCCAAGATTATTGTAGACCATGGCGGCCAAGTGACAAAGTACGTCGGAGATTGTGTAGTGGCGCATTTTCCCGAGGATGGCACCGACGACGCCCTTCGGGCATCGATTGCGATTCTTGAATCCGTCAGCACCTTGCGACACTCAGCCGGCCAATGCCGACTTCAGAGTTTCCTTTATTGCGGCATCGGGCTTAGCAAAGGTTCAGTAATTGAAGGAAACATCGGTTCAACTACGAAACTCGATTACACGGTTCTCGGAGATATCGTGAATCTGGCAGCGCGACTTGAAGCTCTTACCCGAAGCGTTGGAAAGGCACTCGCACTCAGCGATGCAGTTCGCAATGCAGCCCAAGGGGACTGGGATTTCATTCCGACCGGTGAATTCCATTTGAAAGGCCAAATGGATACCCAAACCATCTATACCTTAGCCCATGATGTCGTCGATGATTTTCCTTCCTACAAGACCATCATTGAGCGCGCCTCAGGTATTTGCGAAATAAAGCCTTTTAGTGAGGCAACTATCGCCCACCCGACTGCCAACACGGGCGAGCAGAACGCTCCCGGGAACACCTCATGAGCGGAAATGAACTTGCGCTACTCACCCAAGATAATCGCCTGATTGAGTCACTCCAACGGGCAGCTGAAAAACTGGATCAGGTCAAAGTTCAGGCAACCCCAGAGGTTGATGCATTTCTATCGCTAGCGACGTCTTCTGAAATCACATCGATTCTTCTGGATGCCCAAAGTCTCGGTTCCGACCCATTGGGCTTAATTCGCCTTATCGCCGAAGATGCTCTGAAGCACGATACCCCCATCCTTCTCTTGGAGGATTTCAGGAATCCTCTGGATGCCGCCAAAGTGATCGAAGCGGGCGTTTCCGAAATCATCTCCCGAACGGCGCGCCTTTCCTCTTTGCTGAAGACGACCACTGGGTTCAACCGTTTTGAACTTTACTTCTGGGGTGTTCGAGGGACCCTCCCGGTTTCGGGCCGTCATACCCTGAAATACGGTGGCAGCACATCGTCGATCAGTCTTCGAATGGGATCGGATCGACATTTTATCTTTGATGCTGGTACGGGGCTACGCAACCTTTCACGCTATCTGATGCGAAAGGAATCCGGGCATTTCAATGGCCGGCTTTTCATCACCCACCCCCATTGGGATCACCTCAACTGTATCCCCTTTTTCGAACCCCTCTACAACCCCAGGAACAAAATATACTTAATGGGCCCGGCGCATGAGGGCATTTCTTTTCAAAAGCTGCTCGAAGGTCAGATGAATGGGGTGTACTTCCCCATCAAGCCGGATCACTTTAAGGCCGAGGTGACCTATGTGGATACTGAGGCCGGGAGCTTTCGCTATGATGGCATCAAGGTGGATGCTTTCAGGCTGGACCATCCAGGTTGCTGCTTGGGTTATCGAATTGAGCATGCGGGCACATCCATTGCCTATATCACGGACAATGAACTGAGAGCCGAGGATCGAAGCATTACAAGCTGGAAAGCCCTCGTTGAATTTCTGCAGGGCGTCGACTTCCTGATTCACGATGCATCCTATTTTGATGACGAATATAGTGCCCGTATCCACTGGGGGCATTCTTCGGTCGGACAAGTCGTTGAACTCGCATTGGCTGCGTCCGTAAAACAGCTCTTTCTTTTCCATCATGACCCAGAACATGTTGATAGTGATATCGATGCCAAATTAGTCGAGGCCGAACGACATGTTGCCCTTTGTGGTGGCCATCTGATTTGTCATAACGCCCGTGAGGGAGACATCTGGGATCTGGTCGCCGGCCGGCGAAAAGGCTCCGTTCGCTGAATTGGGATACGGGTTTTGCTAACGCAACCCCTTTTTTAAACACACAGGAGAAACGCCATGAAGATCATTTTCGGAACGACCCTTTTAATGACTTTGACAGTGTTCAGTGGAGCGGCCACCGCGGATGAAGCGTTGGCAAAAAGCAAGGGATGTCTCGGATGCCATGGGATCGACAAGGGTATCGTTGGCCCTGCATACAAGGATGTTGCGAAGAAATATGCCGGACAAAGTGTGACGGACCAATTAGCGCAGAAAGTGATGAAAGGCGGCGGTGGCGTCTGGGGTGGAATGGCGATGCCACCGAACAATGTAACTCCAGAGGAAGCCAAAACGCTGGTCGAGTGGGTTCTGGGTCAGAAATAAGCCTTAACTTTCTTTTGTGTAGAAGGGTTCTGAGACTAGCCGCAGAACCCTTCTGGTTCCTGCACCGGCGGACATTTCACTGACTCATATAAGCAAAATGCGCAGCAATCGCTTGGGCGATTCCCAATAACCTCTCATAGCCTTCGCAGTCATAGAAATAATTGCAAGCATCGGGGCGGTATTGCTTCAAGTTTCTCATGACCCCATTGCGGGCAACGAGTAGCCTATTGAAGGGTGGTTTAGGACATGTTCGTTTTGGGATAGTCCCTGATGGGGGCTGCACAATAGTAGCTCGGCCTAAGACAACATCGCCACGCTGTTCGAAGAAAGCTTGTGCTTTTTCAGTGTTAAACCGACAAAAACGGGCATAGAACGCTGAACAAGCAAGAACAGCATCAGAGATTGTTCAACTCAGCATAAAAGGGGTGAGCCAGAATCAATAAACAAAATGTGAGTGTTAAACCCTGAAACGGGCGACAGATATTTTGAAGACTGAGGCATGCTACAACGGATCTGTAGCAAGGTCTGAGAAGGTTGGATATTTCTTTGAAAGATGGAGCCGGCGAAAGGATTTGAACCCTCGACCCGCGCATTACAAGTGCGCCGCTCTACCAACTGAGCTACGCCGGCTTAATCATCACAACCGGATTCTAGCCTTTTTCAAGCTTCCTGTGAACTGATTCGCACACACATTCACGTTTAAAGGGTATCGTTTGCCCCTGCAACATTAGCCTTTAGCGGGGTGGCGCATGCTTTTATTTAACCTACAAGAACTCGCCCAGACCGGCCTCCTACCACACGGCATCTGCCTGTCCTGGAAGCCCTCGCTCCTCCTCCTTCACGTACTCTCTGATGGCTTGATTGCCGCATCCTACTTTTCCATTCCGTTCGGGATCGCCCACTTCGTCAGCCAACGGAAAGATCTTGAGTACCGCTGGATGTTCATCTTGTTCGCGGGATTCATCCTTGCCTGTGGCACCACCCACTTGATGGATATATGGACCCTTTGGCACCCTGACTACCTGGTTCAGGGGATCATCAAGGCTATTACCGCCTGCATCTCGGTAGCCAGCGCAATCCTGCTTTGGCCAGTCATCGGCAAAGCCCTCCGGCTCCCAAGCCCTAAGCAACTGGCTCGCATTAACGCAGAACTTCAGCGAGAAATACGCTCCAGACAGGAAACGGTTGCCGAACTGGAGCAAGAAGCCATGGAGCGAAGGCGACTTGAAGCCCAGCTACGTCAGAACCAAGCCCGCCTTCAGGCTGTCCTTGATACAACCGTTGAAGGGATTTTGAGCATCGATTCACATGGCCAGATTCAACTTGCGAACCGTGCCTCGTGCCAAATGTTTGGCATGGATATCTCCGAAATGCCCAACATCAACATCCACGACCTGATGGCCGGCGAATTTCCTACAACACCGGCATTAGCGAGAGCCCCATCAGGCTCGACGAATGAAAGAGGAGGGAACGTCGTTTCACTCCAGGGACGCCATAGGAATGGCAGGATCTTCCCAATCGAGGCCTCAATCGGCGCACCTGGGGAAGATCCGAATGATGAGCCCCTCTTCACCTATGTTGTGCGGGACATGACGGAAAAGCATCGGACAGAGCAGCTGGTGAGAGAAAAGGAAACTCGACTGAAACAGCAGGAACATCAACTCTTGATGATTCAGCGGCAAAACACCGCCGGCGAACTCACCGCGATGGTCTCTCACGAGATCAACCAGCCCTTGGGCGCCATCACCAACTACCTCGGAGGAATTTCGCTTCGCTACGAGGATGTTCTGAATCAAAACCCTGGGCTCAAAGAAACACTGAATGAAACCCTTCGGCTAGCCAAAAGAACGTCCGACATCATTCAGGGTATTCGGAATCTGGTTCGGCGACGCTCGGGCGACCTTGTCCCCGTGGACGTGAAGGAGTTGGTCGAGGAAACTCTTTTGCTTCTTGACACCGAATTGAATCGCAGAGACATCGAACTCAAAACCCGGTTTGATCCCGGCTTACCCAAACCTCTTGGGGATCGAATTCAATTACAGCAACTCCTTCTCAATCTGATTCTTAACGCCATTGATGCCCTCGATACGGAGACTTCACCAACCCATCGGAAGCAACTCCTTGTCGAATTACGGCCATCGGGGGGAGACCACCTTTCCATCATCATCATCGATAATGGAAAGGGACTGAAACCCAACGAGGCCGACCGCATTTTTGAACCTTTTTACTCCACCAAAGATTCCGGCGTGGGGCTTGGCCTGTCCATTTGCAAAAGCATCGTCGAAGCCCATGGCGGCGCCATCTTCGCAACCCCAGACTCCCTGGGAACGAAATTTGTGGTGGAACTACCTTCTCAGGAGCAGAAAGGTGAGTAAAGAAACCGTTTTCATCGTTGACGATGACCTCGATATGCGCACATCGCTCCGCTGGCTAATTGAATCCATCGGTCTCAAGGTCGAGGTCTTTGAGTCGGCTGAGGCCTTTATAGAGGCAGACAGGCTAGAGCAGCCCGGGTGCCTCA